>JAGNOY010000019.1:3082-15669 GCA_017989935.1 Chitinophagaceae bacterium | reverse complement strand
TTCCAATAAAGATTTAAGTAAATGTGCAGTCTCAATTTGTTGATGTTGGTTATTGAAAGCGAGTTGTTGTGCATTGGCTACAGCTTCTTGCGCTTTGATAGTCAGATTATTTAAATTCATATGGTTCTTGTTTGTATCATTCAGTAGCAAAGTATGCACCAAGATGAAGTTTTAAGAATTAATGTCAGAGTTTGGTTTAAATTCATGACTACTTAGCCGATTCAACTTTCATTTCATGAAAAAATAG
This sequence comes from Chitinophagaceae bacterium, assembly GCA_017989935.1. Classification (GTDB taxonomy): domain Bacteria; phylum Bacteroidota; class Bacteroidia; order Chitinophagales; family Chitinophagaceae; genus OLB11. The sequence goes on along the minus strand of JAGNOY010000019.1, from coordinate 15,422 downwards.
CAGAATAAATAAATATCTACTTGCTTTGAGTATTTTTGTTCCTTATGGCATTTCAAAAGAAAACTTACCACAAAGAAGAAAACTGCTTAAATTGTGGCTACCCGCTTGTTGGAAAATATTGTGGCAATTGCGGTCAAAAAGCCTACCTGCACAAAGATTCCTTTATTCATATGGCAATCCATTTTTTAGGTGATTACTTTCATTATGATAATAAATTTTGGAATACACTCAAGGCGCTCATATTTAAACCTGGTTTAGTCACCACCGAATTCAATGAAGGAAGAAGAGCTAAATATCTTGGACCCATTCAATTGTATATTTTTATCACCACTGTATTTTTTATTTTCTTTTTCTCTTTTGGCAATCATGAACCATTGGATATTGAAATGACAGAAAATGGAAAACCTGTATATGAACAGTCAGATTCTTTAGCGCTCAGCAAGGCAGATAGTATAATCAATATTGGGGTTGATTCAGCAGAACAAACACATATTGTTTATAGCAAAGAAAAAGTTGATTCTATCAAAGCCGAAATGACAAAAATTAAGCCTTCGGATAATTTTGCAGAGAGATTTCTTAAGAACAAGACAAGGCGTTTGGGGGATAAAAGCTCAAGTTTCGCTGAAATGAATAAAATTTTTCAAGAGAAATTGATGCATAATGTACCTAAGATGTTTTTCGTACTACTCCCCTTCTTTGCACTGATATTAAAGTTGGTTAACTATAGGAAACGAATACTCTATATCGATCATTTAATATTTAGTATTCATTTTCATTCAGTGGTTTTTATTTTGGTAGGTTTATTACTATTGTTTAATCATTTCATCGATAGTAAAGGATTCACTGTAAGTAGCTATCTAGTTGTGGTGTTGGGTATAGGCGTGTACTTATTTTTAGCCTTATATCATGTGTATCATTCATCTATCCTAAAAACGTTTATCAAACAATTTTTCTTGTTCTTCTTTTACATGATAGGCTTTATTATTGCACTTGCATTGGTGCTAACTTTTACCCTTGCTACCTTATAAAAATTAAAAACTACCTTGGATTCAGTTACTCATATCGTATTAGGTGCTGCCATTGGCGAAAGTCTTTTAGGCAAAAAAATTGGACGAAAAGCTGCTTTCATCGGCGCCTTAGCAAAAACCATCCCAGATTTTGATCTGTTTTATACAGGACTCGATGATCCTCGTATGTATATGTGTCATCATAGGGGTCATACACATTCCTTAATTTGGGAATCATTGTATGCCTTTCCTTTAGCATTTTTATTTTATTTGATTTTTAAAAAGAAGATTAATTTTCGTCAATGGCTAATTTTATTTCTTGTTTGTTTATGGGGCCATTCATTGCTTGATACCTGCACAAATTACGGCACACGATTATTTTTACCCTTTACCCAAGAAGCTTATTCATGGCATAATATAGCCATCGCCGATTTGTTTTTTACTGTGCCCATGCTACTGATGGTGATCATAGGATTGATTGCAAAAAATAGTAGCCGAACTAGAAGGGTGATGATACACATGTCTTTGTTGTATACTTTGGCCTACTTAGGTTTAACAGTAGTCAACAAGATCGAAGCCAATCAAATAATTTCAACATCACTCAAAGAACAATCCATCAAGCACACCCAATTCTTTACCAATCCTACGATATTAAATAATATACTTTGGTATGGTTTAGCCTCGGATGATAGCACCGTGAGCATTGGTGAATTTACCCTCATGGATAAAACTAAACCAATTCGTTGGTTACAATTTCCTCGACATGCCGAACTGATGGAAAATCACCCAGATACTGCAGATATTAGATTGCTTAAGTGGTTTAGTCAGGGTTACAGTATAGCCAGACAACAAGGTGATACTTTAAATGTGTATTGTGTAAAATTCGGACGCACAAATATGAAGGAAACCGACTTGAAAAAGACCATGGTTTTTCATTACAAACTATACGTAGAAAAAGGAATTTGGAAAATGGGCATGGAAGAACCTTCAAACGCGAATACAAATATGAAGGAAGGCTTTATTGATTTGGTTCAACGAATTCAAGGTAAGGCAAACTAAAATAATAATTTTTCTTCGGGCGGCACACACGCTGCCCGTTTCAAGTCCTCCCCTCACAAAGCCTCGGGATGCGGGCTTTTCACTTGCATCGTTGCCGCAATAACCTCCAAATGAAATATCGGATCAAATGAATGTATAGTTTAGTTCATTTCTACTTGATATATCACTGACTTGGTTTGAGATATCTATTTTGTTAATTTGGATAAATTATTAATTGACTAATTAAATTTATTCAGACATTTTAGTAAACACCTTTCCGTTATAACAATACAAACCCATGATGCCACTACTAAACCACAAATTTCCATTCTTGTCTTCTAAGATGGGGTATAATTCATTAGTGGGAAGACCATCTTTAACTGTCAATATTTTACAGGTTTTACCATCATAACAGCCTAATCCTGCCTTTGTATTAAACCATAACTTTCCTGATTTATCCATCACTAAACTCGAAGGGCCATTTTTAGCTACTTCATTAAACACATTTTGTTCAAATTGTTTGGTTGTAGTTTTGTAACGACACACACCGCTAAAAACAGCAGAAAACCAAATATCACCACGTTTATCTTCTATACTTCTATCTATTCTATACACTTGGTTATGTGGTACTATATTCTCTAGTTTCTTTCCATCAAATCGATTAATACCTTCATCTACACAAGAAGTAAACCAAATATGACCTTTTTTATCTTCCAAAAATGAAAAAGTGGCTTTAAGATTCATCTTGTTTTTATTAATCAAATTAGGCTGATCTAAAAAACTTGAAAAATAAATGCCATTAAAGCAATACACACCAGCATCAGTGCCTAACCAAATTGTACCATGCGAATCCTCCATCATAGCCCAAACCCCATTCTGCAATGGAGGATTTTTACTATAGGTCTTTTGAAGAAATAAGGTCGGTGGTGGATTAAGTAAAATGGGTATCTTGGTAAATGTTTTTCCATCATACCTGTTCAAGCCTGTTTTCGTACCGATCCAAAGTTGACCATGTCTATCTTCCAATAAACAATAAATGATACCAGTATCAAGACCATCTTTTTCTGTGTAATGTGTAAACACTTTTCCATCATAGCTGTATAGTCCTTCGCCATTACTTGCAAACCAGATTTTCCCAGTCTTATCCTGAATGCTACAATCAATTGAAGATTCAACATAGAATCCTAATGGTTTAGGTATTTTAGAAAATATCTTGTTCTCATTACCAATAGCACAAGCTGAAAGTTTTGTGTAACTATTTCCTTTGAAGGAGACTACACTCATCATGACGATTAGACAGAAGAGACTACCTTGATAAAGCATTGAAGTTTTCATATGTTTAGTTTTTAATTAAGTGATTTGCAGATATTGTTTATACAAGATTCGTTACAGTATCGATCAAGGAAATGAGTTGATTCCTTTCTGTTTGATGTAATGATTCAAATTATAAGCTATGCTGTTTCAAAGCAAATTTGGGACTTAATTCAACAAGATAAAGTTATTAAGCATAAATCAACTTCTTATCAACTTGTTATCAAAATTATGCGTGTTTCAAAATAACTACATTTGCTTTTATTCAATGAAAATTAATCGCGAACATACGTTTATTTTTATTTCATCAATAGCCCTAATTTTATTGATGACTATTCAACTTATTTGGATCATTGAATCTGCAAAAATTAAAGAAACCTTATTTGCAGAAAGGGTGAATATGGCCCTTTCCAAAACCGCAGAAGATTTAGCTGCAGATAAAGAAATTTGTCTAAGCCTAGAAGAAAACTTAAAATCAAAAGATACAGCACTTGCCTATACTAATTTGCAAAAAAGCGAAATTCACAAGGTAGATTCTATGCTTAAAAGGAATTTGAGTTATTATCATTTAAATCTCAAATATTCTTTCAGTATTGTAGAAGCTAAACATCAAGTGAGCCATGACGAAAATCTCTTCGGTAATTTAATTTTAGATCAACAAGGTTGTTATAACAAAAATATCCCTTCGTTCAATGAGAGACATAAGCATGCTGAGAACAATATTCAAGAAATGATTAAAGAACAAGGGCTTGAGTTGAAGTTGAATTTTCCGGAACAAAGGCAATTTATTTTGGCAGAAATGGGTGTCCTTTTTTTTAGCTCTTTAATTTTAGTGTTAATTGTGTTATTTACCTTTTGGAAGTCAACCACTTCATTGATAAAAGAAAAGAATTTGTCGGAACAAACAGCTGAATTCTTAAACAATATGACACACGAGTTTAAGACGCCGTTAACCAATATTTCTTTGGCTTGTAAAATGATTTTAAAGCATAGTAAATCTGCCTTAAATGAAAAGACGAATAATTATTTGAATATCATACTTCTTGAAAATAAAAAACTTCAAATGAATGTTGAACAAGTTTTAAGCATGGCTGCGTTAGAGAAAGGTGAAATTCCTATACTAAAATCAGCAGTAGATATTCATGAAATTATCTTGGATGCGACACAATCTATGCAGATTCAGATTGAGAATAAACAGGGCAAATTGAATTTAAATTTACAAGCTAAGCATTGCATTATATTAGGTGATAAAATTCATTTGATAAATTCATTAACTAACATAATTGATAATTCAATCAAATATGCTAAAACAAAACCAGAAATAAATATAACAACCTATAATCAGCATAAGCAAATTGCTGTAGTAATTTCAGATAAGGGTATTGGCATGTCACCTGCACATCAAAGAAAAATATTTTCAAGATACTATAGAATTTCACAAGGCAATATTCATGACACAAAAGGATTTGGACTTGGACTCACCTATGTTAAAAAGATAATCGAATTGCTTGGTGGTTCTATTGAATTAGAAAGTAAATTAGATAAAGGAACAAACATAAAAATTGTATTACCTTATGTTGAAGAATAAAGTAAAAATTCTACTTGCTGAGGACGATATCAATCTAGGCGTATTACTAGTTGATTATTTAGAACTTGAGGGGTTTGAAGTGAAATTATGTAATGATGGGGAATGGGCTTTATCATTATTTCAACACGATGTATTTGATTTATGCTTATTAGACATCATGTTGCCAAAATTGGATGGGTACTCATTAGCTACTGAAATAAGAAGGGAAAATAAAGATATTCCTATTGTTTTTATCACAGCTAAATCGCTCAAAACCGACAAATTAAAGGGCTATCAATTAGGGGCAGATGATTTTATTATTAAACCATTCGATGAAGAGGAATTGCTTTGCAAAATTAAAGCTTTGATAAGAAGATTGCCAGTAAAGAAACTTATTGTTTCAATAGAACCCGTCCCAATTGGGAAATATATATTTGACCACCATAATCAATCGTTGAACCTTGACGGCAAGGTTAAAAGATTAACTGAAAAGGAAAGAGATATAATTCACTATTTAAATACAAACAAAAATTATTTAATAAAGCGAAGTGAAATCTTAATTGATCTTTGGGGTAAAGATGATTATTTTTTAGGAAGAAGTTTAGACGTTTTTATTACGAAAATTAGAAAGTATTTGAAGGACGATAAGCATATACAAATTGAAAACGTATTTAATGTTGGTTATATATTTAATGTAAAAGATAGTAATTCATGATCTAGATTCATTTCAAAATTGTTTTTATGATGATTATCCACTAAACTACCTTGTAAAACTAGTGAACACAAATGTTATCTATCTAATACCACTATATTCTAAAAAAATCTTCATTGAAGAGACGGCCTAAGATTTGAGGCAGCTAAAAATATTGAATTAGAAGTCAAGCTTTTACCCACTGTTTGAGCACAAACGAATGATGATATATGGCCAATACCTTAATGTGCGAGTTTGGATAAAAGTGGCGTAGATGAAATTATTTTTATGCTCCCGTCACTAGTGACGTGACGTCATGGCAAAAGTGGAAAAACAATCGGGTATCTTTGCGGATAATCATATACATTTTTAAATGATAAAGAACAACTAAAGTATCCAAATAGAACTATTTTAAAATTCTATCATTTATTTCTATTAAGAAAACATAGTTATCGTTTGTCATGACTTATTTTTACGAATTAAATAATTTTCATTGTCAGCTAGCGTACTTCTCATTACTCCTCCATTTACTCAGCTGAATACCCCCTATCCTGCAACTGCCTATCTTAAAGGATTTTTACATACCAAAGCAATTTCTTCTTTTCAGGCAGATTTGGGTATCGAAGTGATTCTTAAACTTTTTTCTAAAAAAGGACTTACCGAAATTTTTGAACTGGTTACGAATTCCCCTTCAACTGATGATGAGAATATTCTTCAAATCATTCAATTAAAAGAAAGATATATTGATTGTATCGAGGCAGTAATAGAATTTTTGCAAGGTAAAAATCCTATGTTAGCCCATACAATTTGTCAAAGAGGCTTTTTACCTGAAGCTTCACGATTTCAGCAAACTGAAGATTTGCATTGGGCCTTTGGTAGTATGGGTATACAAGATAAAGCGAAACACTTAGCCACCTTATATCTCGAAGATTTAGCTGATTTGATCACTGCTACCATTGATCCATATTTTGGTTTTAGCCGCTATGCAGAAAAATTAGGCCGCAGTGCAAATACCTTTGACGAATTGCATGAAGCCTTGCACAAGCCACTAACATATATCGATCATTTATCCATAGCTTGTCTTGATGAATTAATTAAATCTCAGCAACCCGAACTCATGGCTCTTTCTGTGCCTTTTCCGGGTAATTTATATGGAGCTTTTAGATTAGGTCAGTGGATTAAAAAACAGCATCCACATATTAAAGTAGCCATGGGTGGTGGTTTCCCTAACACAGAATTACGTTCACTCAAAGACCCTCGCGTTTTTGATTATATAGATTTTATCACCTTGGATGACGGCGAAAAACCACTTGAGAATTTATTTCAATTTTTGCAGAGGCAGCGTGATATTCATCTGCTCAAAAGAACTTTCGTGTTGCATCAACATGAAGTTGTTTATATGAATGGAAGTCTAGAATCTGATTATAAACAAACAGATACAGGCACACCCGATTACAGTGATTTGCTTTTAGATAAATATATCTCAGTGATTGAAGTAGCCAATCCAATGCACAGACTATGGAGTGATGGCGTTTGGAACAAACTCACTATGGCGCATGGTTGCTATTGGGGTAAATGCACTTTCTGTGATATTTCATTAGATTACATTAAAAATTATGAACCATTAACTGCCAACTTGCTTTGCGATCGCATGGAGACTTTGATTCAACAAACAGGCAACCGAGGTTTTCATTTTGTGGATGAAGCAGCACCTCCAAGTTTGATGAGTGCCCTGGCCTTGGAAATTTTGCGCAGAAAACTCATTGTAACTTGGTGGACCAACGTACGATTCGAAAAAAATTTTACAGAAGATTTATGTTTACTCCTCAAGGCTTCGGGTTGTATTGCAGTATCAGGAGGTTTAGAAGTGGCTTCAGATCGATTATTAAAGTTGATAGATAAAGGCATCACAGTATCACAGGTTGCGACGGTTACTCAGGCCTTTTCACGCGCTGGTATCATGGTACATGCCTATTTGATGTATGCATTTCCTACACAAACCTTGCAAGAAACCATTGATTCAATGGAAATGGTTCGGCAACTTTTTAAAGCAGGAGTATTAGAATCTGCCTTTTGGCATCGTTTTGCTATGACGGTACACAGTCCTGTTGGCATGAATCCCGAAAAATTCCAAGTTAAAATCAGTCAAGCTGAGGCAGGCAGCTTTGCCAATAACGATCTTGAATTTGAAGATAAACAAGCTAAGTTTAATGATGACATAGGTTTTGGTTTAAAAAAATCACTCTTCAATTATATGCATCAAATTGGACTTGATGACCCATTACAGAAATGGTTTGATTTTAAAGTTCCCCAAACGTCAGTGAATCCGAATTATATCGAAACCTGTTTAACTTCCTCCATACCACAAGAACCTTCCTTACATAAAAAAGTATATTGGCTAGGTGGCAAACCAAGTATTAGCTTTTCTATTAAATCTAAAAAAGGTCAACAATGGAATATTGCTCAGTTGACAGTTCAAGGCAATACAAAAAGAATTGAATTAAAATTATCAGAAAAACAAGGCATTTGGCTAACTGAAATCTTGCATCAACTTACAGCAGTAAAGTTAGAAGGTATTACCTGGGGCGAACTTAAAAAAAGCTATGAAAACCAAGAGATAGAAGATGATTTTGAGCTCTTATGGTTCAATAAAATCCGTAAAAACTTATTAGAGATGGGCTTAATTGTTCTGTAAAGGGCCAATATTGTGTATATCAGGTCTTGGATTCAAATAATTTTACACAATTTCGCTAATATTTTAGTATTTTCGCGCCCTTAAAATTACCGCATGAAGTTAACACAATTTACGTACGATTTACCTCTTAATTTAATTGCTCAGTACCCTGCAAAAAATCGTGATGAAAGTAAATTAATGGTGGTTCATAAAGATTCAGGAAAAATCGAACATAAAACTTTTAAAGACGTTTTAGATTACTTCGATGATAAAGATGTGATGATTGCAAATAATACCAAAGTATTCAATGCACGTTTGTATGGTCGTAAAGAAAAAACAGGTGCAAAAATTGAAGTATTTTTGTTACGTGAATTAAATAAACAAAACCGACTTTGGGATGTGATTGTTGAACCTGCTAGAAAAATTCGTGTAGGTAATAAATTATATTTTGGTGCAGATAATTCGTTAGTAGCAGAAGTAGTTGATAATACAACTTCACGAGGCAGAACCATTCGTTTCTTATTTGAAGGGAGTAACGAAGAATTGAAAACTATTTTGGATAATATGGGCGAAACGCCACTTCCGAAATATATTAAGCGCGAACCAGAAGAATCTGATAAAGAAAGATATCAAACGGTTTATGCAAAAAACGAAGGTGCCGTAGCCGCGCCAACAGCAGGCTTGCATTTTAGTCGTGAATTAATTAAAAGATTAGAAATCAAAGGTGTTCGTTTTGCTGAGGTCACTTTACATACAGGACTTGGTACTTTCCGTCCAATTGAAGTTGAAGATATTACCAAACATAAAATGGATGCTGAGTACTATGCTGTAGATGAATATGCTTGCAAAACAGTCAATAAAGCAAAAGAAGAAGGTCGAAAAATTTGTGCCATTGGTACAACTTCGATACGTGCCATTGAATCATCTATTACAACTACAGGTATGTTAAAACCTTCTGAAGGTTGGACAAATGTGTTTTTATACCCTCCTCATAATTTTGCTTTAACCAATTCATTAATCACCAATTTTCACTTGCCGAAAACAAGTTTATTAATCATGGTGGCTGCCTTCATGGGTTATGAATTAACTATGGAAGCATATAAGCAAGCCATTAAGAATAAATACCGTTTCTTTAGTTATGGCGATGCTATGTTGATTATCTAAGATTTAAGGGTTTATCTGTTAGTCAAATTAATTCTGGGATAAAGCTTTATAACTAGCTTACGTTAGTGTAATGATTAATTCAAATAATTATAAGATCCATTCCAAGTTCAATTAATCTTGGCTTGCGCTTACCTTCATGAATTTATTCTTAAGGTTTAATTTCAGCACCTGCCGAATGTTAGAAATATTTCTCAATTAAGCATTTTGGTTAGTTTGTGTTTGGCATAAAAAAATCATTTGTAAAAGCTTTAATTCGAATAAATGTTATCCGAAATAGTTGAAATTTTAATTTTTGCAACTGGAATAATTACATTTCTCTGTTTATTTATTCGAATTATATCCTATCTATTTCTTACTAGTATCGACGATTATTTATATTCATACTTTAGTTATGATTATCAAATTGGATGCTGGTTAATCTATGACAAGAATGTTAAACCCGCATATGAATGGATTAAGAAATTGAGCAATTTATTGTTGGTTAGTGGGATTCGATTATTTCTCATTGATATAGTTCTAATTCTTATTAAAGCCATTTTAGTCAATAAATAATCTTAGAAATCAGAACAAATAGAAGTGTGACTTAAATAAAATAAATGGTATTCATTCCACTTAAAAGTGAAAGAATGTAAATGTGACGCTTTTTGAAATGACATGGAATAGTACCATGCGCTACATTTTCTTCAAAGTTCCTGAATTCAATTGTTCTCATGCCCCCAACATACTTTATTAATTCGACATCTCTGCTCATAATTGAGTATATTTAACCATGAAACAAGATCTTTTACAGGAAAGTTTCGGAACCTTGTCTGAAACTATCAACGAGCTTGTGAAGTTAGGTTATACTCTTGATTTCAATTTAAAAGATGATTGTTTAGTATGTAAACACACAACAACTGAATTTTCACCTGAAGAATTTCAAATCGACAAAGTATACCGTTTTGAAGGCGACTCAGATCCCAAATATCAATCTATATTGTACGCCATTTCTTCAACAAAATATGGCGTAAAAGGAACTTTAGTGAATGGATATGGAATTTCATCAGACGAGTCAACAACAAAATTGATAGAAAAATTAAATACTAATCACAAACTAAGTATAATGGAAAACAAATCAAATAATGCTACACGGCAACGACCAGAAGGTGAACGTCTGTTAAATGCTCCTTTAATTGAGATGAATTTGAATAAGTACATTAATCAAATAAAAAGTGAATCAACTTGGGCTCAAAGCGACCGAAATTCTATGACACTTTTTAAATCCGAGACAATGAGTATTGTGCTTATTGGTTTGCATGAACACGCAGAACTAAAACCTCACAAGGCAAACGGAATGATCAGTGTTCAAGTATTAGAAGGTAAAATTGAATTTTCTGCAGGTCAACAAACTAGCTTAGAAAAGGGTCAAATGGTAGTATTACAAGAAAACATTCCTCATTCTGTGAAAGCGGTGACAGAAAGTTTTTTTCTGCTAACACTTGCAATAAATAACAAATAGACACAGGAAAGAGTGGTTATTATCTTCATAAAATGCAATTGCATATTTTGCTAAAAATCCCTCAATCCAAAAAATAATAACTTCAAGTAAAAATAGATGCAGCATAATATTAAAGAGAAGAAGAAAGTTTTAATTATTGGTGGTGGCTTTGCAGGTGTTGAGTTTGCAAAAAAATTGGACAAAAATCATTTTGAGATTATCTTAATTGACAAGTTAAATCATCATCAATTTCAACCTTTATTCTATCAGGTAGCAACATCTCAGATTGAACCTTCAAGTATTTCTTTCCCGCTTAGATATATTTTTAAAGATAACAAAAACATTCAAATAAGACTAGCTGAGGTTAAAGAAATTATTCCTTCACTTAACCAAATTTCAACTTCAATTGGAATCTTCTCTTATGATTATCTTGTGATAGCAACTGGTTGTAAAACTAATTTTTTTAATAATAAATCTATTGAAGCTAATTCTTTCACTTTAAAAACAACCTATGATGCTATTTCAATCCGTAACCAAATTATTTCGGTATTTGAAAAAGTACTTAGTGCTTCCGAAAATGATTTAGATTCACTTTTAAACCTTGTAATTGTCGGAGCAGGACCAACTGGTGTAGAATTAGCAGGCGCCTTTGCTGAAATTAAAAAGTTTGTATTACCCAAAGACTATCCTGGTATTGACTTTTCTAAATTTACTATTTATTTGGTAGAAGGAAGCAAGAAGACACTAAGTTCAATGAGTGAAGCATCTAGTAAAACATCTTTGTCTTACTTACAAAATATGGGCGTTACCATAATGACTGAAACTTTTGTGAAAGATTATGACGGAAAGGTGGCAATGCTTTCCAATGGGAAATCCATACCAACAGCCACCTTAATATGGGCGGCTGGTGTTAAAGGCAATAAATTAAAAGGTTTGCCTGATGATATTTGGGTGGCTAATGACAGAGTATTGGTTGACAGATTTAATAAAGTACAAGGCTTTGACACAATTTTTGCAATAGGTGATATTGCCTATATGACCACAGAAAAATATCCAAAAGCCCATCCCCAAATTGCCAACGTAGCAATAAATCAAGCAAAATTATTGAGTCGAAATTTAGTAAATATCCTACATAACAAATCTTGCATTCAATATGAATACAAAGATCTAGGTTCTATGGCTACAATAGGTAAAAATAAGGCTGTGGTAGATTTAGCTTTTGGCAAATTCAAAGGTTACTTTGCATGGTTGATATGGATGTTTCTTCACTTAATGCTTATTCTCACTGTTAGAAATAAGCTTATCATCTTTATAAATTGGGCTTGGGCTTATATGACAAATAATAGTTCTTTGCGACTTATTTTAAAGTCCGACAAAGTTGATAAATCCAACAACTAAAAGTACTTACAAG
>JAGNOY010000019.1:0-2982 GCA_017989935.1 Chitinophagaceae bacterium | reverse complement strand
ATAAAAAAGGTGGCTTATCTCTAAACCACCTTTTCACAATTTCATATTGCACTATTTCGCTAAATCAAATCTATCAAGATTCATGACTTTATGCCAAGCGGCCACAAAATCATGTACAAATTTTTCGTTTGAATGTTGACTAGCATACACTTCAGCTATTGCTCTCAATTCTGAATTAGAACCAAATATCAAATCAACTCGAGTAGCTGTCCACTTTTTTTCACCAGTAATTCTATCGTGACTTTCAAACAAGTCTTGTGAAGCCGAAGTTGCTTTCCAGCTATTATTCAAGTTAAGAAGATTTACAAAAAAGTCGTTGCTAAGTGTTTCAGGCTGGGTAGTAAATACACCATGAGATGATTGGTCAAAATTGGTATTCAGCACACGCAATCCCCCTAATAGCACTGTCATTTCTGGAGCACTTAATGTCAATAATTGCGCACGATCAACAAACATTTCTTCAGCAGATACACTATACTTATTAGTTTTATAATTGCGGAAACCATCAGCACTTGGTTCGAGTACGGCAAATGATTCAATATCAGTTTGCTCTTGTGTGGCATCCGCTCTACCTGGTGTAAAAGGAACTTTTACTTGATGACCTGCATTTTTAGCCGCTTTTTCAATTCCAGCACATCCAGCTAACACAATTAAGTCTGCCATGGATACCGCTTTACCATCAGTTTGAGCACTATTGAAGGTTTGTTGAATACCTTCTAATTGGGCGATTACTTGGTTCAATTGAGTTGGATTATTCACTTCCCAATTTCTTTGTGGGGCTAAACAAATTCTAGCGCCATTTGCACCGCCACGTTTATCAGAACCTCTAAAGGTAGATGCTGAGGCCCATGCTGTGCCTACTAAGGCTGATACATTTAAACCTGTATTAAGTATACTTGATTTTAAAGTTTCAACGTCTTGATCATTAATTAATTTGTTGGTTACAACTGGAATTGGATCTTGCCAAATGAGAGCTTCTTTAGGCACTTCTGGACCAAGATATCGAGATAAAGGCCCCATATCACGATGAGTTAATTTGAACCATGCTCTTGCAAAAGCATCGGCAAATTGATCAGGATTTTCAAAAAATCTTCGTGAAATTTTTTCATAAGCTGGATCGAATCTGAGTGATAAATCAGTTGTCAACATAAAAGGTGCATGCTTTTTTGAGGCATCATGTGCATCTGGTACTGTACCTGCGCCCGCACCATCTTTAGGTTGCCATTGATGAGCACCCGCTGGACTTTTTGTTAATTCCCATTCAAATCCAAATAAGTTTTCAAAGAAATTATTACTCCATTGAGTAGGCGTGGTTGTCCATGCACCTTCCAAGCCACTTGTAATTGTATCGGCTCCATGCCCCGTACCATAAGTATTTTTCCAACCTTGACCTTGTTCTTCTATGTCTGCTGCTGCAGGTTCTTTTCCTACATATTTGTCAGGATCAGCCGCACCATGCGTTTTACCAAAAGTATGCCCACCTGCAATCAAAGCTACTGTTTCTTCATCATTCATGGCCATACGCCCAAAGGTTTCGCGAATGTCGTGAGCTGCTAATACAGGATCAGGATTACCATTAGGGCCTTGAGGGTTTACATAAATCAAACCCATTTGCACAGCTGCTAATGGATTTTCCAAATCACGTTCGCCAGAATAACGATTGTCGTCTAACCATTTACTTTCAGAACCCCAATAAATTTCTTCTTCCGCTTCCCAAACATCTTCGCGTCCACCAGCAAAGCCAAATGTTTTAAAGCCCATAGATTCCAAGGCACAATTACCTGCAAGTATCATCAAATCTGCCCAAGAAATTTGGTTGTTATATTTTTGTTTAATGGGCCAAAGCAACAAACGAGCTTTATCAAGATTAGCATTATCAGGCCAACTATTTAATGGTGTAAAGCGCTGTGTTCCAGAGCCTGCTCCTCCCCTGCCATCAGAAATTCGATAAGTACCAGCACTATGCCAAGCCATGCGAATAAATAATGGACCATAATGACCATAATCTGCAGGCCACCAAGGTTGTGATTTGGTCATAAGATCAACAATATCTTGCTTGAGTGCGTTTAAATCAAGAGACTTGAAGGCGGTTGCATAATCGAAAGATTTGTCTAAGGGATTCGATAAGGTTGAGTGTTGGCGAAGTACTTGCAATTTTAGTTGATTCGGCCACCAATCGTGGTTTCTAGTACCGCCACCAGCGCTTTGTTTCATCACACCACTTGTGAAAGGGCATTTTCCAACACCCACATTATTTTGTTGATTTTCCATGCTTTACTAATATTATTGTTTTTTGAATGAATTATAAATAGACTTAAACGTTATGAAGTCATTAAGCCATTGTAAAATTACAGCATAAAAATTGATAGATTGTATATGTGAATTAATATATTTTATCATAGTGAAATAAGAAAAATTTATTCAATTAGAATTAAAATTTTGATTCTTTGAAAACAAGTTTTAATTCTACTTTTTACAGATCTGTGACCGAAACAAAGTAATCTCAAATAATTTCAACCTCTTTCAAAATTATTGTTTTACAAATCCTTAGAAGCATCTTCCCGCTATTCGCTTCTACTCCTCACTGCGTCGTTCCTCCTTGTTGCGGGGTATCCGCTACTATCGGGGCTAGGCTTTTCGAAGCTTTAAGTTTGCAACTTTTCCGATATCTAATAGATTTGTTTTTAGCAAGCCTAGTGGTTAAATTTAATCATAAAATATTAATGCTTATCCGCTAAGCTACATAACGAAACTAATAAACTCAGTTGTCATCTATTTAATACCAAAATATTGAATAAAATCTTCATAGAATATACGGCCTAAGATTCGAGGCAGCTAAAAATATTGAAATCGAAGCCAAACTTTTATCCACTGTTTGAGCGCAAACGAAAGTTGCTATATGGAGAAAATCATTAAGTGCGAGTTTGGATAAAAGTGGCGTAGATGAAATTATTTTTATGCTCCCGTCACTAGTGACGTCAA
>JAGNOY010000251.1 GCA_017989935.1 Chitinophagaceae bacterium | reverse complement strand
CATTGGCAAGCAGTGTTTCCACACTGACCTCACCAAGCGTTTCTCGAAGCATTCGGGCGGTATCAATATCCATACCACTAAAATAGAGCTGACTGGCACAACCACCGTGCAGGATCGTGTGTGCGCCGTTTTTCCCGTAACGTTCTTCCAGTTGTGAGATGCTTTGTAGTACCAGTGACAAACTCACACGCCTTGCGCGTGTGGTCGTGATGATGCTCGAAAAGTGTGGGATGCTCAGGTGGGCGAACTCGTCCAGCAAGCAATACACGGGCATACTGTTTTTTGAATAGAGGTCATCGTCCAGCAAAAAATGAAAAAGCTGGGTGTAGAACAAACTTAAAAGCGGGGCGTAGTAGCCGATTCGGTTTTGTGGGATACACAAGAATAAAGCCGTTTTCTCTTTGCGAAGTGAGGCAAAATCAAAGGTACTGCTATTGGTGAGACGGGCAATGTCTTGGTCTTGTACCCATGAAAGGCTGGCTTTGGCTTGCGAAAGTACCCCTTGCATGGTTCTATCGGCTTGGCTGATAAATCCCTTGAAGGTACGGAATACGGATTCATCAGGTGTGTGTTTGGCGACAAATTGGATTAAAGGCGTACCGTCACCAAATTCATTAAGAAGATAAAGAAGGTTCGGTAAGTTCGCGTATTCATTGGCTTTTGGATGATTTTTGAGACAAGCAATCAGTACACCAATGATTGATTCGGCTGACTGACTCCAAAAGGGATCACCTCCTTTACCTCCTTGTGAGTTGTTGACTAGAATATGCGCGATTTCCTGCATGGCTGGGTGACTGTTGGCGCGAGAAAGTGGGTTGTACCCGATAGAGCGGTCAAGGTGGACGGGATCAAGGATGACTACCTTATATCCACGACGTTGTAAGTCTGCGGCTGCTTTTTCGCTGAGTGCGCCACTTGGGTCGGTTGCCACTATTGAAGCGTTATTGAGACTGAGGAGATTTGGCAGAATAAAACTTGAGGTTTTCCCTGCCCCTGTGGTTGCAACAATAGCAACATTCCTAAAACTATCGTCAGGACTTAATTTTCCTCTTGCACCGTCCATGACTAAGCCGTTATGCTTGGGAGATAACAACGCTCCAACTTCACTATCCGTCAGGAATCGTCCTGCATTCTCTTTACGGCGATTGTGCTGCATGAGATAGGTACGCACTGCGTTGAATATGAGCAAGTAACGAAAAAAATTCATATTGGCAATTCAAGGAAAGAAGGCGATGACGATAGCAGGGATGATAATAAATAGAATCAATAGATACCAAAAAATCATAGCGTTAGAGCTTAATGAGAATGCCTATTATTGTCAAAATATGTATTTTTAATAGATAATTATAGAAAATCGGTGATCTTTAAATTACTTTAAGGTCATGTAAATACCAACTAAGCACACCACAAAAACTTATACCAAAACCAGCAAGGGGAATGTATGGATCTTCCACCAATTAATGTAGATGAAGGCACATTTGCCGAAGAAAGATTCCAAAATGCACCAATTTATGGTCTTCTCAGTAGTACATGTGCTTCTATATCATCTATACCTCATGCTGAGGTTGGACAGTTCTTTAAACTGTATATTCAACAGTTTTTCAAAAACAACCAAGAAGCATACGATGATGCTGAGGAAGTCTTCAAACAGCTAAATGATGATGGTGCAGCAGGGGTAAACAATGCCAAAAATATGGCAGTAGGTTTTAAGCTGCATAAGTTAGCCGATGTTTTCAAAAAGATTAGTAAATTGCTAAAAGATAAGGTTGATGTACCTATAAATGCTGTTGTTGATCAACCTGAAAGATTCGATACTCAATTTTATAACGCTCAATTTCGTTTCCCTGAGCGTCCAGATAAAACCCAAAACCATGCACTAGACTACATTCGCTTACTACAGTATGTAGACGCGACCTTAAACGCTATATTATTAGGCTTAAAACACCCTCTAAAGGTTAATGCTGACGTTGTTTACTCAGAAGAGACAATAGAGGAGTATTCAACTTTAAAAAAACAATCTGAGGACACAATCAAAGAGATTATCAATATTTTAAAAGCAGCAACTAAAATTATTGGTAAATATCAAATTGACCCAAAACTTATGAGTGCGTTAGGTTTAGATGGAGAGATTCAAAAAGAGCCTGCTAAACCAGTTATACCTGATAAGCTACTTTCAACGAAAGAACGTGCTAAGCAGGGTCTTCCAGCACTGCATGAAAGAATTTATCGTAGAGAGAATGAAAACTAATGGAAGTGTACATATCCGATAGATTTAGAAAGGTTGTCATGCTCCATGTTATTAAAAATAAAAACATGGGTGATGATTTTCGTGCACCTCTCATTCTTGGTATTCACGGCAATGCAGGTGATGGAAAAACGTATCAATGCCATAAAATACTCGAAGCTATGCGCGTTACGCCTTTCCTGATTTCAGGTGGTGAATTAGAAACGCATGAGGCTGGCAATGCTGCGAAATTGATTCGTGATACTTATCTGAGGGCAAGTCGCTCTATTGACACAGGGGAGTCTAAAGCTGCGGCAATCATTATCAATGATATTGATGCGGCAATAGGTGATTGGGGTGATTTGGTTCAATACACCGTTAATCGACAAACAGTATATAGTGAGTTAATGCACTTATGCGATTATCCAAATATTGTTCAAGGCTTCAAGACGCATAAAATCCCAATTGTTACTACTGGCAATGATTTCTCAAAATTGTATAAACCATTAATTCGTTCAGGAAGAATGACGGCTTTTGAATGGAAGCCGACCGACAATGAAAGATTAGAAATAGTAAAAAATATCTTTCATGAGTTATCACCAAGTGATGTATCGTCAATTATGAAACGCTTGGAGGAAATTTACAGGAATACTTTGCCAGTATCATTTTATTCGGCGTTAAAATCATCGTGTTTTGACGATATTTTATGGGGGATGATAAAGGAAAATCCATATATGGCTTTTCAAAGTATAAACTCATCTCGGAAAAACCTGTCTGTAAACCTAAGTATTTCATTAGAGTTAGTGGTTAATACAGGAATTGATATGATTAAAAACTCTTCTTTTACAAATCATTTGACTACAGGTGGTGTTAAGAATGGCTAAGGCACAAACAAACACAACTACAAAAGCTGTTGGCAGAATTATGGCTATTAAAAGCGTTATTTTTGGAACACTCCGCCAGTGTGTTGAGGTAAACCATAGTTTACGCGAATCCGTAGAGATTGCCCTTGATGAGAAACTTATTGATGCAGTGAAGGTTCTTGCATTTAATGAGGATCGTGTCTGTGTCCAAATGTTACGTTTAGATGTAAATTGGGATACCTATGGTGTTCATATTAAAAATGGAAGAGATACCATTCAGATTGATAAGCGATATGCCAACTTTAACGGTGATGATATTGCGGCTCGGTTTGATGAAATAGTAAACTACTTTAATGAATTAACCATAGGTTTAGATATTGAGTGGACGGTTGAAGTAAGTAAAAAAATAACTGTTGAAGAGTTTGTTGAGCGATTCAAGGACTATGGATGGCAAAATAGAAAAGACCCCATAAAATGGGGTAATAATTTTGAAAAAATCGAAAATGCTAGTGCGCCAAACTTAGACGAATTAACTATATCTATGCATATAGCCGATGATTAATCATTCGATTTTGAATATCCTTCTTCTCTTATGGCAATTCTTCTATGACAATCAATACTCATTAAGCGAGCACGTTCTTTCGTTGAAAGGTTTCAGTGATCCTTAATAACATTTACTCTTGTTCATATTTCCGCAACTAATCCATTTATTGTA
The DNA here is from genome assembly GCA_017989935.1 of Chitinophagaceae bacterium. Classification (GTDB taxonomy): domain Bacteria; phylum Bacteroidota; class Bacteroidia; order Chitinophagales; family Chitinophagaceae; genus OLB11. The sequence continues at coordinate 388 of JAGNOY010000251.1, read as the reverse complement.
TCTGATAACTCAACAAGCTCTTTTGGATTAGCTGTTTTGATCATTTCATGTATCTGAGACAATGATGCATTCGCATTTAACATATAATTTTTAGTTATGAATAAATATATTATATGTAGAAAATTAATATGTCAAATATTTTTTCAGAACTTCACGCTCTCACCTTTCAGCTTCATCAATAATTATGGGATAGTTACCACATCCATTGATCATGAGACATCAATGGTAAATACGCAAAGGCATTTTTCTTCATAATTTTCGGCTTGTGGCACATTATCAAGTAAACCAACTTTTATTATCTTCTAGTTATCTAGCTATACTGAAATTATTACTATTTTTTTGTAATCAACGCCATCAAATATTTATATAAATATATAATACATTATTG
>JAGNOY010000250.1 GCA_017989935.1 Chitinophagaceae bacterium | reverse complement strand
GTATTAAGTATCCTTTTTCTAGGATTAGCTATCATGGGCATCAAGGCCGATGAAAAGCTCATTCGTGATTCAGATAGATTGAGATAAAAAATGTAATTCAAATTTGATAAAACTAATTATAAACACGAATTTTGCCCCCTATGGCTAGTATAAGACTCCTTTTAGCAAATGACAAAGTGCCCGGTATCCGTTTTTTTGAAGCCTATAGGGCACATGGCGGATATACTTCTGTGGAAAAAGCATTAAATAAATTAACCCCAGATGAAGTCACTGAGGAAGTAAAAAAGAGTGGGCTTCGAGGTCGAGGTGGCGCTGGCTTCCCAACAGGCATGAAATGGAGTTTCTTAGCTAAACCCGAAGGTGTGCCACGTTATTTGGTGTGTAATGCCGACGAAAGCGAACCAGGTACGTTTAAAGATAGATATTTGATGGAATTTATTCCACACTTGTTAATCGAAGGTATGATTACTTCATCGTATGCCTTAGGTGCAAATACTTCTTATATTTATATCCGTGGCGAATATGCCTGGATTGTTGATATACTAGAACATGCCATTGAGGAAGCAAAACAACATGGTTTTTTAGGTAAAAATATTTTAGGCAAAGGCTACGATTTAGAATTGTATGTTCAACGCGGTGCAGGTGCTTATATCTGTGGCGAAGAAACTGCCCTGCTTGAATCACTTGAAGGTCGTCGAGGCAATCCGCGCATTAAACCACCATTTCCTGCGGTAAAAGGTTTGTGGGGCTGTCCGACAGTAGTCAATAATGTAGAAACCATTGCAGCCGTTGTACCAATTATTAATCAAGGTGGAGAAGAATACGCTAAAATTGGCGTTGGAAAAAGTACAGGTTCAAAGCTAATTTCAGCATGCGGTAATATCAACAAGCCTGGTATTTATGAAATCGATATGACTTGTAGCGTAGAAGAATTTATATACAGTGATGAGTATTGTGGAGGTATTCCGAATGGAAAAAAATTAAAAGCTTGCATTCCTGGTGGATCTTCAGTACCAATCTTGCCTGCCAATTTATTATTAAAAACAGCCAAAGGAGAAACACGTTACATGAATTACGAATCTCTTTCTGACGGAGGTTTTGAAACAGGCACCATGATGGGAAGTGGAGGATTTATTGTGTTGGACGAGGACCAATGTGTAGTTAGACATACCATGAGCTTGGCACGTTTTTACAATCATGAAAGTTGTGGACAATGTTCTCCTTGTAGAGAAGGCACTGGTTGGATGTATAAAATTTTAAAAAGTATCGAATACGGGAAAGGTAAAATGTCTGATATTGATTTATTGTGGGACATCCAACGCAAAATCGAAGGAAATACAATTTGTCCTTTAGGTGACGCGGCTGCTTGGCCTGTTGCTGCAGCTATCAGACATTTTAGGGATGAATTTGAATGGCATGTTACCCATCCTGAAGAAGCACAAACCAGAAATTTTGGATTGGCTCATTATGCAGATGAAAGAGCGGTAGTTGCTTAAAACATATCCATGGCGCAGCGATTTCTTATTTTTATTATAGCCTTCTTATTTTGTCATGAAATTAGTTGGGCACAGGATGTTATATATAAGGCAGACCAAACTGAAATTCAAGCCAAAGTATTGCAGGTAGGCAAAAGCGAAATTCTATATAAAAGGTTTGATAATTTACAAGGGCCTACTTATACATTAGACCTTGCCTCTGTTACTAAAATCGTGTATGAAAATAAGACTATCGATGATTTTAGTCAACAACAAACTGCTCAAACATCAACAAAGGTTATAAAAAAATTTGGCAAGAATCAATTGACCATACAGCCCTTCAAAATCATTGGCACAGAAAACCAAACTTATTTAACGGGAGGAATTTATTTAGAACGTATCATCCTGAAAGGATTCATTGGTATCAAAGCTGGGGCATTTATGTCATACAACCAACTCATGGCTGGTGCTACTTATGAGATAAAAGTTTATCCTACTCGACAGGGTAAATTAAAATATTATACTGGCCTAGACGGAAAATCAGGCTTGTTTTACTACGTAAACATGAGCAAAGGCAAAGGAGATGCCTTTAATATTTTTCAACTAATCAATGGGGTGAATTACCAAATTACTTCCTTGTTTAGTCTTGGATTACATACAGGTATTGGTGTTGGTTATCAGGATACCCTTATCCCCGACCCTTATGTAATTAAAAGAGAATGGGTGCCCTTTACTGCTTACAATGCAGGTGTAGTTTTAGGAGTGAGATTTTAAGCATTAGATTTGCTAGCTATCTTTGGAGAATGACATGGAAATCACATGCTGAATTCACCACCAATATTTATTCGGAATAACTTCATCAAGCGCTACAATCAAGTAATTTATATGAAATATATAAGTAAAAAAAAGGAAACAATCTTCAGTCTTCAAATACTCTTAATTTTTGTAGCTACATGTCTTCCGTTTATGGCTTTGGCTGATGTAGCTATTTACAGTGGAATCAATATTGCACAATGTGAATCAGAAAAATATTCAGTATTTCACTATCATGATTTTTCAGACCGAAGAGTAGATGAATTATTTAATGATATGAGATATGGAGAAGATGCCATCTTTAAGAGCAATCTAAATAAATTTTCTTTTATAGAAGTAAAAGATAAGCCAAGTGGAAAAATTATTTTTAAAAAACCATGTCCAGCCTTTAGACAGGTATTTATTTCACCCAATCAACAATACATACTTGGAATTAGCAATATCAAATTGCATAATTATTATCAATTAGTTGTGTATGATTTGACTGGGAAAATTATATACAAAAAGAGTTTAAGTAAAATTCGTGTAAAACTTACAGAAGAAGAACTCAAGGAATTTGCGCGTAAATACCCAACAAGGCTCGAAAAATTTATTAGTCTTGGCGATGTTGAATTTCATCAGCATTATTGGTATTTCCCATATAAGTATTCAAACGAAGAAGAAGACTCTACTTATAAAGATTTTTTAGTGAATCATTTTGATTATGGGAGTCATGTTTTCCCAAAAAAAGTGAATGGAATTGTAGCCTTTGTAAATTGGTATGATGAAAATAATCCGAATGTTCAATTTATAGAAAAGGAAGGAAAATTGACAAATATTATATTGAACGATAATGAACACATTGAAAGGAATATATCCCTTGTAAATGATGTATATAATTTGGGCTATTTTAAAAAAGAATATTATTTCGATCACGCAGAATACGTTAAAATTATTCAACCGAGTGAAGAAGTTGACATTACTTTTAAACGGAATATTTATTCGTTTCTTCAATATGGAAACCTATATGATTATTACACAACACTTGATGAGTTTTTGAAACATGATAGTTTAAACTTTATCAGCACTGAAGAGGGATTAACAAGTTATGATATAGCTTCTTATGAATTAACGATAGGATATGGCGATTCAGATTTTACGACTTATAAATTAAAAGGTTCTATAATTCCTGAAAAGGTAAAAAATGAGATTAGGGCATTCAAGCATGTAAAGGAAATTTATTTTGATGCCACTAAAATTTTTATGACTATATCTGGCAAGGAAGAAAAGGTATTGTTTCCGTATATCAAATATTTCATTGTGCCCTAGAATTTTCAGTTACGCTAAAGCTTCAATTGTGACGAGCCTTATCAATGATTATCCTTATTGAAAACTGCTTGTTATTACACTTTTGCCTTCATGCAAAAGTTGAGCAAAAAATCAAGGCTAAAGATTCTTGGCATAAAGATAATTTATGATTATCCGTAAAGATACCCGTTTGTTTTTCCACTTTTGCCATGACGCAAAAGTTGAGCAAAAAGTCTAGGCTGAAGATTCTTGGCATAAAAATAATTTCATCTACGCCACTTTTATCCAAACTCGCACATCAAGATATTCGCCATAAATCAACATTCGTTTGTGCTCAAACAGTGGATAAAAGTTTGGCTTCGATTTCAATATTTTTAGCTGCCTCGAATCTTAGGCCATCTCTTCCATGAAGATTTTTTACAATATATTGGTGTTAGATCGAAGCCATCTTTGTTCATTAGATATATAAGTTAGTTTAGCGGATAGTCAATAAATAGTTTCATCTACGCCACTTTTATCCAAACTCGCACATCAAGATATTCGCCATAAATCAACATTCGTTTGTGCTCAAACAGTGGATAAAAGTTTGGCTTCGATTTCAATATTTTTAGCTGCCTCGAATCT
>JAGNOY010000249.1 GCA_017989935.1 Chitinophagaceae bacterium | reverse complement strand
ATCAATGGAAAGTTAACGGTTTCATTGTAGGCACTAATAGCGCTACCTATTCAACTTCGACTTTAGCGAATGGGGATGTGGTAACTTGTACTTTTACTAGCAGCCTTGCTTGTGTTACAACTGCTTCTGTAAATAGTAACAGTATCACTATGACGGTATCTCCTTTAGTGACACCAACTATTTCTATTGTTGAAAGCGTTAATAATGTCTGCGCAGGTACTTCTATCACATTTACTTCAATTATTACCAATGGAGGTAGCTCACCTTCTTATCAATGGAAAGTAAATAATGTCAATGTAGGTACAAATAGCACTAGTTACACAACTTCTTCACTTTTGAACGGCGATATTGTAACTTGTGTCATGACAAGTAATGCTAGCTGTGCTGTTACAAATGTTGCCAATAGTAATGCCATTAGTATAAATATAGTTTCCAATACGCCGTCAATAACTATTAGTACCCCAGTCACTGATATTTGTGTGGGAGATAATGTCACCTTCACTGCAACTCCAATTAATGGAGGTACTGCCCCTTCTTATCAATGGAAAATTAATAATGTAAATGCAGGTCCAAACAGTGTAACCTTTACACCTGCTGTAATCAACAATGGCGACGTATTTACTTGTGTTATGACAAGTAACGAAATTTGTTTAACGTCTCCAACTGCTACAAGCAATGCCATTACCATGACAGTCAATCCTTATGTAAGTCCATCAATCACTATTTCTACACCAAGCTTAATTACTTGTGCTGGCGATTCAATTGTGTTTACTGCAATAGCAACTAATGGTGGACCAAGTCCTACTTACCAATGGAGACTCAATGGAGGAAATGTCGGAACTAATAGTCCATTTTATGGCAACAATACTCTAGCGACTGGAGATTTTATTCGTTGTAGAGTCACAAGCAATGCGAATTGTTTACTTAATACCAATGCCAATAGTAATATTTTGACAATGACTGTCAACCCTAATAGCACCCCAACAATTTCAATCACTTCATCTATTACAAGTGGGACTACTGGAGTACCAATTACCTACAATGCTGTAACCAATGTTCCTTCACCTTACACAATTAAATGGATAAGAAATGGCTCATTTGTAACATATACACCGATACCTGTTTGGAATACCTTTATGTTGAGCAGCAGTGACACTGTAGAAGCTTGGATCATTCCAGAAACTGGTTGCTATGATCCTGATTCTGTTTTGTCAAATCGTTTGTTTATTAAAAATGTAACAAGTATAAATCATATAGAGATTGAAGGATTAAGTTTATATCCAAATCCTGCAAGTCGTTTTGTCAATATCCAAGGTTTATTGATTGGAGATGAAATACGTTTAGTTGATATGGTTGGTAAAACAATTCTAGTTTCACAAGCGACAAATAATGAGAGTAAAGAATTTAACATTCATCAATTAAGTAATGGTATTTATTTCATTCGTATACAACGAGATAATAAGTCGCAATTATTTAAGTTGATTAAAGAATAATTCCTTCCTGTTACTTTATTGCATTTCTCACAAAAAAACCTTCTCATTAATTTCGAAATTAGAGAAGGTTTTTTTTTGATGTCCTTATTTTAAAGCTTCGTCAATCAAGACTCAAGCACTAAAACAGCGTACCGCCTTTTTGCGTCCATTTATTTCCAAGATTCAGATGCTTATAAGCTTTTTCTGTGGCTTCTCTACCTCGCGGTGTGCGCACTATATAGCCTTCTTGAATTAAAAAAGGTTCATACACTTCTTCAATCGTTCCGCTCTCCTCACCGACGGAAGTAGCAATATTGCTAATACCAACTGGCCCACCTTTGAATTTATCTATGAGGGTAAATAAAATTTTGTTATCCATTTCATCTAGGCCATTTGCATCAACTTTAAGGGCTTTCAAACCATGTTCTGAAATACCTAGATCAATGACACCATTCCCTAAAATTTGTGCAAAATCTCTCATACGACGGAGTAATCCATTGGCAATTCTTGGTGTTCCCCTGCTTCTACGGGCAATTTCTCGCGCTGCATCAGAGGTAATTTTTACTTTTAATACTTGTGCACTACGGAGTAATATTTTTTCGAGAACGTCTGTTGTATAATACTCTAATCGAGATTTTATACCAAATCGTGAAAGCAAGGGAGCTGTCAATAAACCCGACCTGGTGGTGGCACCCACTAAAGTAAATGGATGTAACGCAATTTGTATACTTCTTGCATTGGGTCCACTATCAATCATGATATCAATTTTAAAATCTTCCATGGCTGCATACAGATACTCTTCAACTACAGTGCTTAAGCGATGAATTTCGTCGATAAACAATACATCACGAGGTTCGAGGCTAGTTAATAATCCGGCAAGATCAGCAGGTTTTTCAATCACTGGACCGCTGGTTTCTTTGATATTAGCACCTAACTCATTGGCCACAATGCGCGATAAGGTTGTTTTTCCTAAACCTGGAGGTCCATGAAATAAAATATGATCAAGCGCTTCATTACGTTGGTTGGCCGCTTGAATAAAAATAGAAATATTTTCAATCAATTCGCCTTGACCAGAAAAATCAAGAATCGTCGAAGGCCTAATACTATTCTCGAACTCTTTATCCTGTATGTTAGAACCTTCTGCTTGTAAATGTGGATTTGACATGAATTCAAAAATAAGATAATTTGATTGATTCATTGAAATTGAATTTAAGTTGCTTCACACGATTTAAGGTGAATTAAGATAATTTGTTGTAATGATTTTGATCATATTTACCTTAACTAGCACTTGACTTTGTAGTACCTCATTTGTATTGCGGCAGGGATTGAACGGAAAGCCCGCATCCCGAAAGGCAACACGACTTCTATTCGGTTTGACTAATGTTTTGTTGCCGAATCGGGTGAGGACTTGGAGGGAAAGCCCGTATGCCGCCCAAAAAATAATTAATCTATTCAATATAAGAAATATGCAATTTCACAGCTTGAAATATATCCTTAAACTCTATTGAATCTTAAGTTGCTGTTTGTACATTCGCAAAAACTATTTTTATGAGATTATTCTTGTTAATTGCACTTAGCCTTTTATTTACTGAGGTAATAGCACAACAAAAAATTTCTTCTATAGAAATGGAAAGAACGCCCTGTTTTGGGAAATGTCCTTCTTATATCATACGCATTAACGCAAATGGCCAAGTGTATTATTATGGAAAAAAAAACACCTCCTACAATGGCAAACGAAATGGTAAACTTCCAATGGTTGAAGTGAGAAAACTTTTTAGTGCCTTTGAGAAGTATAAGCTAACTTCTTTATCTGGGGTGTACAAACCTTTGGCTTCAGATTTGTCTCACATCAATTATCAATTTGTGATTAATAAAAAATCTAAACAAATAAAAAATGCCGATGCAGGCCCAGTGTATTTATCTAAACTGAGTAAACAAATGGATTTGGCTTTAAACAAGGTCGTATGGATTATTGATACAACTTATGATCCACCCATGGAGCCAGAACCTGTTTCTCAAGGACCTGTTGAAATTTCAAAGCAAGAAAAACAACCAGAAAAAGAGGTGTATCAATTTGTCGAAGTCATGCCGGAATTTCCTGGTGGCCATGATTCCATGATGAAGTTTATACACGAAAATTTAAATTACCCGAGTGTGGCAATTGAAAATGAAATTCAAGGTAAAGTGATATGCGGTTTTGTGGTGAATGCTCTTGGCGAAATTGAAAATGTAAGAATACTTAGAGGCATTAGTCACGAATGTGATCAAGAAGCTATGAGGGTAATACGTAAAATGCCACGATGGAAACCTGGCATGCAACTTGGCAAAGCTGTTAAGGTGCAGTTCAACCTACCCATCAACTTTAAACTAAATTAACTCATTCAATTACTTTTATGAAAAAACTTTTTTTGATTTGTTTTTGCATTTCTTTTGTTGGAAACTTGATCGCACAAAACTCTGATGAGAATGCCTTTAATAATAAATTCAATGAACATTATTGGAAAAACCGAAAACCTGATGCAGGCTATTGGCAACAAGATGTGCATTATACCATCGAGGCTCAAATTAATGAGAAATCAAAAATTGTGGAAGCTTCAGAGAAATTAGTGTACACAAACAATTCTCCTTTTCAACTACCCTTTGTTTATTTTCATTTATACCAAAATGCCTTTGTCAAAGGATCTTATTTAGCAGATTTACATAAAGCCAACAAACAACCTATCACCTATTTTGGTAAGTATGCG
>JAGNOY010000248.1 GCA_017989935.1 Chitinophagaceae bacterium | reverse complement strand
CGAGTGGATGTCAGCCTATTAAAAAGAAAATGACCATAAACACATTAGTCAATACACCGGTTGCTATTGATGGTTCGAGTGATGCCACAGCCACTCAATTTGCCATCGGAGGTTTGCCAGGTTTACCTGATGGTGCAGTTATCACTGGTGGGCGTTTGATTGTTAGTAACCTTGATGCCTCAGTTTCAGGAACTTATGGTGAAGAAGCAAGATTCAATATTTATGGACCTGCTCCCAATGGACCTTCCAATCCATTTGTACCAGGTATTGCAGGAAGCTTTTTGCAATTTTCTGTATACAATTTTGAGTATTCTGTAAGTTTGACCGATGTGCAATTAAATGCAATGTATGCAGCCTTAGGCGCAGGTGGTAATTTTTCAATTGGATATTGGGAATCATTTGATGATATCGTGGGTGGATCGGACATTACATTAAATGCGCAAACTTTTCCTACCACTGCGAAAATTTTTGTAGATTATACCATTAGCCCTCAACCCAAATGGTATATTCATCCTTCTTTAGGTGCTTCCATTTCTACTGCCAGTAATTTTAATCCTTTTTTAGTACCTGGCTCTGGAATCACAAACACAAATAATTTATCTACCACTACTTTTTATGCAGCCTGCAGTGCAGATACAACATGCAGGGTAGCAGTTAACTTAACTATAAAACCATCACCTATTGCATTACAAGACTCTTTGGCATCTTGTGAATTAATTGCTTCTTCTGGCAGTGCTATTTTTGATTTAAATACTTTAAATTCATCTATTAATAATGGTGGAACGAATCCTGTAACTTATTATCAAAATGCCAATTTGAGCACCTTAATTACTAATCCTGGAAACTTTAGTTCTAGTTCAACTATACTTTACTCAAGAGTAGATACGAGTAATGGTTGTTATTCATCAGATAGTGTTATCCTCACAGTTTTAGCTAAACCAGAATTCTCTCCAGCTTTGGTAACCAAAAATATTTGTGCACCTGGTGTAGTTTCATTACCAAGTTTGATCGGTGCTTTTAGTACAGTGCCTCCTGGAACTGATACCTTTTATTTTGCTGATGCAGCGTGTACTATACCAACAACAGCTATTCAATCAAATTCTGGAACTTCTTACATGTTGTTTAAAACCAATACAATTCCAAGTTGTACAGATACGGCAACTGCTGTTTTAAGTATATCACCATTAAGTGATGAAATTGTCAATCAAGTGACTCCCGGTGGCTATTCTGATTGTTTAACGCCCATTGCATGTGATCAATTAATGCTTACTGACGGAGTTGTTCAAACTTTATTAACCACTGATTGTAAAAGAGTAGCTACAGTTACTGATGCAGTGAATGGAATTAGTTTAGGCGCTACTGAGGTCTGTGAAACAATTGACTGCACTATTCAAACGCATAATGGTCAGCCCTATGCAAATAGAGTTTATAAAATTACGCCTACCACGAATGATAGTGGTTATGTTTGTTTGTATTATTTAAATGACGATTTTGATCAATACAATGCATATGCCTCAGCGAATGGATGGCCATTATTACCATTGCTTGGAGGCCCTGTTAATTTGAACAATATTGCCGTTTCAAGGGTAGAGAATGGCCCATTAACCACCATTGGTAGTTTTGTTGGAGCCACTATACCATCTAATTTAATAACAAGTAGTTATGATCCTATTAGCACCGTGTGGACTATTTGTTTCCCAACTGATAGTTTCTCACATTTTTATATTCATTCATTAAACCCTAGCAATATTCCTTTACCTGTTAGTTTATTGTTTTCTGCTAAAAAAATTGAACAAGAAGTTCTATTGAATTGGACAACTTTAAAGGAAGATAATAACAGTCATTTTGTACTTGAGCGAAGTAAGGATGGAAAGAATTTTTCACCGATTTCTGGAAAAATATTAAGCAAAGCACCACTTGGAAATAGTCAGGTTAAATTAGACTATATTTTTAAAGATGGTTCTCCGTTAATTGGCCATAATTATTATCGTTTAGCGCAGTATGATTTAGATGGTCAATTTAATTATAGTCAAGTTGAAGATATTTATTTTGGTAATGATATTGTAATTCAAGTTTTTCCAAATCCAGTACAAACCATACTCACACTTGATATTCAAACACCTAAATCTTCATGGTTCCAAACTAAAATCATTGATGTAACTGGGAGAATTGTAAGGAGAACAGATATTCAAATTCAAGCTGGTCAACATCAAGTTGAGTTAGATCTGAAGGATTTAGCCGATGGTATCTATCAAATACAAGTTAGTAATGGGAAGTCTTTGAATTATATTCAATCGTTTCTTAAACATTAATTAAAGGCAGCTAAATGTCTCTATGGCGAAAAATGTACCAGTAAGTTGACAAAGATCAATTTCGCATATTCAGATCAGACCTTTACCATAGAAGACTTAATAGAAGTTGGCTTTTACATTCATATTTAAATATGATTGAATAACTATTTCTAGTTATCGAATTTGCTAGCCCAAAACACTACATTGGTTGATTAAAATAAATGCTCTTAAACTATATGTTTAATAGAAACCTAAATTTTGTGCGATATTAAATATTTACGTACCAAAGCATGCGTTGCATGAAATCGCCCCATTGAGACATGCTTTCTTTTAGTTTGGTTTCTAACGATTTAAAATTTGTTTTTTCTCCTTTAGTAGGTGATACCAGTATTTTTTCATCAGGTAAATAATTGTCAAATTTTGTAGCGAAATAAGTGACATTCAATCTTGGAAGTACTACACCAAGTATCATACCTGGTAAGCCATTAAATCCTTCGGGCCCACCATTGGCAAGTATTGCGTCTGTATAAAATGAAATCACATACACAGAGTCCATCATGATGGTTTCAGCTCTTCGACAATTAAAACCGGCTATTTTTCTAAACTCTTCAGTGATTTTCCAGTTGTATTTTTTCAAAGAATCTTGAATCAAATAGTTTTTTTCAAATACTTTTTTTTCAGCCGAGGATTGTTGACTTTCAAAATTGGTAAATACAGTATTTGCTTCTGCAGGCATAGCACCCATCATCATTTTGCTTTCCATGATACCATTTGGGGCAGGCTTGTATAAACTTTGCTTGTCAGTAAAAAAGAGTTCAAAAATATCAGTCTTGTATTTTGGAATTTGTTTTTTGAAATTTTCTGCCATAGAATTATCTGCACCTGCACGACCTTTCATCATTTCGTCTAATTGCTTATGCACATTGGTTTTTCTTTCATAAGTAATTTTGCCTTTAAACACAATTGAAGGAGTTTCAGTACTAGTTGTTTGTGCAAAAAGTTGAGTTCCGAAGCAAAGCAAAAAAATGAGTTTTGATAGCTTATACATATATTAGATTTGTAAGTTTTTTAATAGGTTGATTAATGTCTTCTTCTTCCGCCACCTCTCATCATACGAACTTTTCCACCACTTGAAGGTTTTTGCTTAGTTGCAGCCATAGGGCCTGTATTAAAAGTCCAAATTGCACCGAGTTGAAAGTATCTGCCTAATGTTAAGAAATTGCGTTCTGAATTAAAATTGTTTTCTGTAGTTCTCTCATAGCCTCTATTTTGATTCAGCATGTCATTGACTGATGCTTTTAATTCTAAGTTTTTGTTAGTCAGTGTTTTATATGATAGACTTGCATCCCAAATAAATCTATTGAAACTTGTTGTGTATGGTCCAACTGGTGGGTTGTATTGGTAATCGACATCTGTACCTAACTCGAAATTCTTAGGCAAATACACGTTGAATGAAGCACTTGGATTGAACGACAAGAATTTAATATTTCGCGAAGTTTGAATTGTGTTGGTTGAATTTGTATAAATGGTTCCTAAATTAATTTCGGCATCCATTAATTTTTCATCTGAAAAACTCAATCCAGGTGTGAAGGTAATCGAATAAGCATTCGTGATCCCTTTTACTTCATTGATAATATTGGGAGTATGACTGAAGGTGCCATTTACATCAAGTTTAGCTGAAAATTTACTTTTAGGTATTTTTGTTTGAACGCCTCCCCATAAACTGGCGTTGTATCCACCATTGAGGTTTACATACTGGTTAATGGTTCTGCCTAACTCATCAAAAGTTCTTTTTAATGCAATGTTATTATAATTATTGGTGAGGTAAATTCCTGTGTAAATACTTCTTCCAGAAAGCACTTTATAATTAAAGTAATTTATATTAAATACTTGGTCATACCCAATTTTTAGATTAGGGTTGCCCACATA
>JAGNOY010000247.1 GCA_017989935.1 Chitinophagaceae bacterium | reverse complement strand
AGTTTGGATAAAAGTGGCGTAGATGAAATTATTTTTATGCCAAGAATCTTCAGCCTAGACTTTTTGCTCAACTTTTGCGTCATGGCAAAAGTGGAAAAACATTCGGGTATCTTTACGGATAATCATAGTTTTTTTTATTACTCGATTGCTCTTCATAACAATACCAAAAATTACAAAGCACATTCAATAACAATCATTCTCATACATTAAAAGGAATTGAATTGCACAAAAAAAGCGGCCACAAATACCGCTTTTTTTTACATCTATACCAATTCGTTATTTCCCGAATTTCAATTTATTACCCAAATAAATTGCCTGGGCTCCTAACTCCTCTTCTATTCTTAATAATTGATTATACTTAGCCATTCTATCACTTCTTGAAGCAGAACCAGTTTTAATTTGACCACAATTTAATGCTACAGCCAAATCAGCAATAGTGGCATCTTCTGTTTCACCACTTCTATGACTCATGATGGTATTATACCCTGCAAATTGAGCCATTGTAACTGCATCAATCGTTTCACTTAAAGTACCAATTTGATTTACTTTCACAAGCAAGCCGTTCGCAATATCTTCTTTGATACCTCTTTCTAAACGATTTACATTCGTTACAAATAAATCATCTCCTACCAATTGCACTTTTTTACCAACAGCATCTGTCAACATTTTCCATCCTTTCCAATCATCTTCTGCTAAACCATCTTCTATCGACACAATTGGATATTGGCGACACCAATTTTCCCAAAACTTCACTAGCTCCTCACTCTTCATTTTCTTTCCACTAGATTTCTTAAACACATAGCATTTTTGTTTAGCATCCCACAATTCACTATTCGCAGCATCCATGGCAATGGCAATCTGAGATCCTGCTTTAAATCCTGCTTGTTGTATGGCCAACATCACCGTATCTATCGCTTCTTCATTACTTTGAATATCCGGTGCAAAACCACCTTCATCGCCTACATTCGTCGAATACCCTTTTTTCTTCAATACAGTTTTTAAAGTATGAAAAATTTCTGTGCCCCATTGCAATCCTTCGCTAAAACTTTTAGCGCCAATAGGCATCACCATAAATTCCTGAAAATCGATTTTATTATCAGCATGCGCGCCGCCATTTAATATATTCATCATAGGCACGGGTAAAGTCTTAGCATTAGTACCGCCCACATAACGATAAAGACTCATGCCACTTTCCTCTGCAGCTGCTTTAGCCGCCGCCATACTTACAGCTAAAATGGCATTAGCACCTAGCTTACTTTTATTAGATGTTTTATCTAAATCAATCATGATTTGATCAATCTCATTTTGACTACTTACATCAACACCTAACAAAGATTGATGAATAATGGTATTCACATTTTTCACCGCCTTCAATACACCCTTTCCTAAATATTGCTTTTTATTTCCATCACGAAGCTCAACGGCTTCATGTATCCCTGTGCTTGCACCAGAAGGCACCGCTGCCCTTCCCATAGCACCTTCATCAGTAAATACTTCTGCTTCTACCGTTGGGTTTCCTCTAGAATCTAGAATTTGTCTTGCATGAACATGTGTAATAAAACTCATATGATAATTTTTAATTTGAGTGCAAAAGTAATTCATACAATCCAAAAGCAAAAACGCATCGAGGCTTTCAAGTAAAAAAGCTATTTTTTTACCTTCAAATTTGAAACTAATTTTTACTTTGGGCGGCACACACGCTTTCACTCATACTCCGCCCCCACGAGACGTGTGGTGCGGGGTATCCGCTCAATCGTTGCCGCAATACACCACACAATGAAGATACATTTTCAACAATCATGTCACCAAACCATGTTCAACATGTATCCAAAGCAAATAATTAGTACAAATCTGCTACTTTTGCCACCATGAATCCCAAAATCCTGGTAGTCTATTATTCTCAAAGTGGCCAACTTCGCGAAATTCTTGATAGTCTGCTTCAAGATATTCACCCACAATGCGAAATTGATTTTCATCAGATTCAACCTGAACAACCTTTTCCCTTTCCATGGACAGCCCATACCTTTTTCGATTGTATGCCCGAAAGTGTCTTGCAAATTGCAGAACCAATTCAACCCTTACATATTCAACACAAAGACTATGATTTAGTGATATTAGGCTATCAGCCATGGTTCTTATCCCCTTCTATTCCGTTTAATAGTTTTTTACAAAGCCCACAAGCACAAATTCTTCAAGGAAAACAAGTGCTTACCGTAATTGGTTCAAGAAACATGTGGTTGAATGCACAAGAAAAAACAAAAATCGCTTTACACAATCTTGGCGCCACACTTTGCGGCAATATTGTACTATTCGATAGAAACCCCAACTTGCTTTCTGTACTAAGTATTGTGCGATGGTCCTTCAAAGGACAAAAAGAAGCAAGTCGTTTTCTTCCTGCCGCAGGTGTGCAAATGCAAGATATTGCCGCATGTCAAAGATTAGGACCTACAATTCTTCAAACAATTCAAAATCATCAATTTTCCGAACTTCAAGAAAAATTACTCGCCTTACAAGCTGTCGAATTAAAATCAGCGTTAATCGTGCTTGAAAAAAGAGCCATTAAAAATTTTAAGAAATTTTCAAAATTTATCAAAGAAAAAGGTGCACGTGGAGATACTGACAGAATACCAAGGGTTCGTTTATTTCAACGTTTATTGTTTGTAGGCGTTTTTATCCTTTCACCAATAAGTTCACTTACTGCTAGCCTTTCTAGCCTGATCAACAAGAAAAAACTAGCGAAAGAAGCAGAATACTTTAAAAATATAGCTTATAAAGAAAATGCGATTTAAGGAATTCGTTTTTTAAGGCGAACTTTCCTAACTTGCGCCCAAATTCGTCCCGATTAATGAGTGAGGTTTATATCAATAGAATGGCTAAGTTTTTACCAAATGATCCGGTAAGTAACGATCAAATGGAGGACTATCTTGGGAGAATTGATGGGCGCCCTTCAAAGGCTAAAGGTATTATTTTAAGAAATAATCAAATTAAAACCCGCTATTATGCCCTCGAAAAATTTACAGGAAAGAGCACTCACACAAATTATCAACTTGCAGCGAAGGCTATTGAAGGTTTATTAGACAAAGATTTTACTAAAGAAAATATTGAGTTATTGGCATGTGGATGTGTAGCACCAGACCAGTTATTGCCTAGTCATGCCGCCATGGTGCATGGAGAATTGAAATGTCCGCCAACAGAAATTGTATCAATTAGTACAGCATGTTGTGCAGGCATACAAGCTTTTAAATATGCTTTCATGAGTGTTAAAAGCGGCAATAGCTCAAACGCCATAGCTGTCGGTTCTGAAAAAGTATCAGGTTGGTTAAAAGCGGATAAATTTGATGATGAAGCTGAAGATTTAAAACATTTAGAAGATAATCCGATTATTGCTTTTGAAAAAGACTTTTTACGTTGGATGTTAAGTGATGGTGCCGGAGCAGCATTAATGGAAAACAAACCAAATACAACAGGCATTTCTCTTCGAGTTGATTGGGTAGATGTAATTTCCTACGCCAATCAAATTGATTCTTGTATGTATGCAGGTTGCGAAAAAAATGAAGATGGTAGTCTTACAGGCTGGGCCGAAATGAAACCACACGATTGGGCTGCCAAAAGTATTTTTGCATTCAAACAAGATACAAGATTACTTGGAGAAAACATCGTAAAATGGGGAGGCGTGATGTGGAAGAAAGTGTGCGAAAAACATCATATCGAACTCGACAAACTAACTTATTTTTTGCCTCATTTATCATCTGAATTTTTTCGACCTAAAATTATGGATGAATTAGCTAAAATTGGCTACCCAATTCCTGCGGAAAAATGGTTTACCAATTTAACGCGCGTGGGAAATATTGGCAGTGCATCTCCTTACCTTATGCTGGAAGAATTATTTAATGAAGGCAAAATAAAAAAAGGGGATGTCATCATATTGATGGTACCAGAAAGCGCTCGATTTAGTTATGGTTACGCACAACTCACTGCGGTTTAATCGATTTCATGCCGATTTACTTTTTCAAATTCCTTTTTCAGTTTACATTTTTCAGAAAACATTATTTTGCCTTCTATGCATATTGCTTGAACCGCTTTAAATGGTTTAATCAAGAAACTAAAATTGTTCAATATGATAGTGATATCAACATGCAGTTGCATTTAAGTGATTTCATTCAGCAACAAATTTTCTTTTTAGGCTTTTATGATTTTGCAGGCATTTCTTATCTAAAAAAAAA
>JAGNOY010000246.1 GCA_017989935.1 Chitinophagaceae bacterium | reverse complement strand
CCAAATTGATGTCCCATTTCATGTGCTACATAATCAATGTCAAAAGGATCACCAACAGGATTTGAAGAACCTGTAACACCTTGTGCTTTTGAGCCACTTGAACATACACAACCCGCAGTCGCCACACCACCACCGCCAGTGCTAAATACATGACCATAATCGTAATTGGCAGAACCGATACGAGCGTTCACAGTTGTTTGATTTTGACTTAGCATAGTTCCGCCACTATTGTTAGTATATGGATCTGTAGTGCCTATGTATATTAAAGTATCATTGTTTCCAACCAAATTCGCATGCATTGAAAAATCCTTCTCAAATACACCATTCACACGATTCATTGAAGTAACCATAGCACTTAATACCGAAGCTTTGGTTGGAGTTGCACCGCCCACAGCTGCCGAATATTCTACTGTGCATGCTAAAGCAAGTCGATAGACTCTTTTATCGGTTCCATTTTGTTTGTATGAAGAAAGATTGGGTATTTCGTTCCCTTTTGTTAAAGAAACGGCTTGTTCTTCGGGAATCAAACTTGTATTTTCATCAAGATCGCAATGCATGCGATGTTGCAAGGGTTTCAAGAAATCTTTTTTATAATAAATTATATACCAATCAGTATTTAAGTTGGTATAAGGATCAATGAAATAAGTATTTTCTTGATCAAAAATCATAGCATGAAATCCAAAAACGGTATAATCAATTTTTGCAGTGACTAATGGATTATCTGTTTGAATTGCTGTGTAAGTTTTTATTTGCGGGTACTTGGCAGCTAAGGGCGCCTCCATCATAGGAACTTCAAAAATGCTGAAGTGTTTCAAACCACCATCTGGAGTAGGCAAATCAATTAATGCCTGTTGACCACTATTTTCATCTGGAATAAAAGTTTGTTGTAACTTAAAATCTTGGGTAGATAATTTAGCAAGTTTGAAGGCAGAAGGAATAATTTTTCTTTCGCCTGCAACTTGAATGGCATTATCTTCATTCAATGTCCATAATGAGTTTTGTGCAAACCCATGAATATAACTTAAGGCACACAAAAGGAGTAAACAGAATTGTTTTGTTTTCATTATAGTTAAATATATAGTGTTTAAAATGTTAAATTATCGACGTCTTTCAAATTCTTCTTTTTGAAAATTTGGATCATTTTTAGCATAACATGCATAGTATAATCGTTGCTTAAAATTTACAGGTGCGATAAAATAAACCTGCTGATTATAAGTAATCATAAATTTAGTTGAAGTTCCATCACAATCTATCCTTCCTGCATTCAGTTGATTAGCTTGCTCGTAAACTCGATAAGATCTTAAATCAGGATATTTGGCTTGAAGTTCATCATCCATTGTTCTCACTCTTTCTATGGTAAATTCCTTACATTGAAGAGTTTTGTCAATAAATAGAGGAACTGTTATCTTCATGTTGCTTGAATCATATGGTACAGTATTCAAGAAGTTATTCAGTTGTTCCTCGTTAATACTAGTTGTTCGATAAAATTGAGGAGCCTTGAAATTTGGAGGGAAAGTAAAACCTTTTACTAAGGCAAGATACCAAGCCGGCATGCCATCTTTCGATCCACAAAGCATCATGGTATTGAAAGTGTTTGGTTGAATAATAGTTGGCTTAGTTTGCTCTTCAATTTTTACTGGCACTTTCTTTTTTCTGGTTTTCTTTTTCGAATACACTGAAAACGAGACTAAAAGAACCATGCTAAGGCATAGAATAAATTTCAATTTCATCCTCTAAAAGTAGGATTTACTATTCAAAATCAGTAAAAATTGCGGTAAATGTAGCATTTTCGCGAGGTTTTGTGACAGCATGCCAATTCCCTTTATAGTGAATTTCATAGGGGACTAAAAATGATTTTACATTTTTAAGTTTTACAGACATCACCACATCAAAGTCGTAAATCCAAGTCTTATACGATAAGGAATAATCTCTGGCAACAATGGCATAATCACTGGCTCTGAACCATGTCTTCAATTCATTGATCACGACATCATCCACAAATTCAGGCTTTGGAATTGCTTTAAATACATAACATGGTTCGTTGTTATAGTCAACTTTTGACAATTTAAATTGATACCTATCAACATAAGGTTGCTCAAAAATTTCTACATTGTCGCCTATGCCTGGTATACCACGTATCGGTTGACCAGGATTAAAAATCAGGTTTCGAAGTTGTTCTTCATACTTCTCGGTACCATGTTGATTTGTTTTCGTACTAGCTACTATGTTATTTTCATTGCAAATTTTTCCTTGAGTAAAAAACAAATGGGCATATAACTTGGCGGTATAATATCGAAAATTCTTTTTAGAGGTATAGTAGTCCCCAGTTACCTTTTCTTGCTTTACTTCCATAGTTCTGCAATGATTATTGACAACTTGTTTCGAAATACCAGTGTAACTTGCTACAACTTCGTCTTTTTTATTTACAATTTCTATATCATTATACATATTATAGCTAAGCAAACGCAATGTTTTAAAGGCTTTATAAAATGTAGTGTCATCCTTAATTTTATCAATAAATGATTCAACATCAAATCCACCTTGAACAGCCTTCACCATCACCTCGTCTAAAATCAAGCCTTGGTAAATTTTATTGGTTTGCGCAAACAGATCTTTACAAGAAAAAACCAACAAGAATGACAAGAAAATAAGATTTAGTCGTACTTTCCATGTAAAATTCCTCTTAGATGAACATGAAATATTATGTAGTTTTTTTAGTCGCATATTTTTTTACCCTGAAACCAACCTCAGCTTCCAATGCTTCCAGGAGTGATTCTTTAGACATTCGCAAAACTATCATACATTTTGATATGACCGATGTGAGCAATCAACTTATTTCTGCAAATTGCAAAATTATTATCAAATCAAAATTGAATAATATTTCACTTATACAATTTGATTTAGAAGGTTTAATGGTTGATAGTATTAAGCTAAATGGCAATTTAAATTCTTTTTCTCACCTATCCCCCAATTTACAAATTCCGCTCACTAACCCTTTAAACATAGGAGATTCAGCGGAAATAGATGTTTATTATCACGGAACGCCTATTGTAGATGCCACTTGGGGTGGATTTTACTTTTCAGGAAATTATGCCTTTCAAATGGGTGTAGGGTTCAATGCACAACCCCATTCATTTGGTAGAACATGGCATCCATGCTTCGATAATATTGTAGAACGTAGTCCATATGAGTTTTTCATTACAACTACAGCCGACAAATTAGGGATTTGTAACGGCATCCTGATAGATAGTTCAACAATTAATATCAATCAAAAATTATGGCATTGGAAATTGGAAGAAGAAATCCCAAGTTATTTGGCTTCTGTGGCTTGTTGCAATTATTTGTTAGTTCAGCAAAACCTTACTGGCCTCAATGGCAGTATGAAAGCTGAAATTGCCTGTGAACCAGCTGATAGCCTGAAGGTGGCGGGCTCATTTGGTCATTTACAAGATTCTTATTCTATGCTCGAAGAAAATTTTGGCCCATATTCTTGGCCTAAAGTGGGATACACGCTTGTTCCTTTCAATGCCGGCGCGATGGAGCATGCTACCAATATTCACATAGGTCGAGGTTTTGTAGATGGTACCCTAAATAATGAAACTTTAATCGCTCACGAGCTTTCGCATCATTGGTGGGGCGATTTGGTTACTTGCAGTACGGCTGGCGATATGTGGTTGAATGAAGGTTTTGCAAGTTATTGTGAGTCTTTGCATCAAGAGTATACATACGGAAGTCAAGCTTATATTACACATAGTAGAAATAATCACTTCGACGTATTAAGTAATGCCCATATCCGTGATCAAGGTTACAGGGCCATTGCCAATATGGACAGCAATTATACTTATGGTTCTACAGTTTACAATAAAGGAGCTGATGCCATACATACTTTACGTACATATTTAGGTGATAGCTTATTCTTCAATGGTACAAAAGCATTTCTGCAAGCAAATAAATTCAAAGCAATTTCAAGCATTGATTTACGTGATTTTCTAAGTACTTGGACAGGTAAAAACTTGAACAACTATTTTGATAATTGGATTTTCCAACCTGGCTTTACAAATTTTTGTATTGATTCAACTCAAGTAACTCCTAATGGTTCACAATTTAATATTAAAGTATTTTTGCGTCAACGCAAACATCATTCTAGTAATTATTATAATGGCGTTCCACTTGAACTTGGATTTTATAATGCCCAAATGCAAGCAGAAATATATTCCTTAGAATTTAATGGTC
>JAGNOY010000018.1 GCA_017989935.1 Chitinophagaceae bacterium | reverse complement strand
AGGCGGTGAGTTTAATTTAGATTTGGTTGACGAAAATTTGAAAAAATACTTTCCTTATCAAAAAAGAATGAATCAAGGGAGTATAATCTTTAGTAGAAATCAATTTTGAATTATAGATTTTATTCAAGGGCCTTAGTACTGCTTGTTTGACAATGGTAAATTGCAAAATACTTTAAGCATGACTCTTCACCCAATCCCTTATTTTTCGAATATAATCAAAATACCCTTGCTCTAGCCTAAACCATAAAAGTGCAAATACAACTAAGGCAAGACCACCCAAAATATAGGCTGTTGTATTATATGCGCCATCACCTTTAAGAAGAAGCATAGTTGAGGCAATTAATAAGAAGGCTACGAAAATCATCAGCAAATAAGGACCTCCAATATCAATTCTGCGTGGTTTGGCCACCATTTTAATAATGGTACCTTTTTCATTTGTGTTAAATTTCAATCGGGTGATTGGTAATGTATATACATGTTCATCAGATTCTGCATGAGGTATAACCCTAATAATGTCTTTATCTTCTTTGATTTCGAAATCTAAAGTGTGAATTTTAAAGTGTTGACCAAGGAAATTGGCTTTCAATTCACTGGAACTTTTTGAACTTTTAAAGGTATAATAACGTCTGAAAATCATAGTGCGTGAATTTAGTGTCAGAAATGTATGCACTAATATCGAAGATTCAAAGATTTTATTGTATTAATTAGAAACATAATGATAATATATATGTATAAATCATTATTATTAAATCATTATTGATTTATAAAAATTATACGACCATCTTGTTTCTAGGATCATTTAAATTTTACTTGGCTCAGTTTATTAAAAAATGTTTTTTCAGCTTCATAAATAGCGAGTAATTGGTCAGCAAGTTCATCGAAGCTAACTATATCAGTAGTTCTTACTTTACATGACCTTGCTGTATAAAAGGCAAATTGTCTCCAAAGATCTCCAATGGAAGTCATTTCTTTTGAAAGTTCATTTAATATTGGCATAGCACAAATAGCTGAAGCTTCTTGAAGAAAAGCTGCATATAAAAATCTAAATCCAGCACCACCTGTACCTATTTCTTCTTGCATGCGAATAATGTTTCCTAAGTACAAAGTTCGTTTTCTGGGATCAAGTTTAGTTGGGTATTTTCTAATTTGCTTGCTTAAAAATTTTATGGCATTCACCCCAAACCAAGGTACTGGTGGTGATTTCATGAAAAAACAAGTTTGTCTGATTCCTTTTCTGATGGCTTCTGTGAGATTCGGATTTGTATTGATTTTTTTGATGTAATACATGCGGCCTTTAGGCTCTGGAAAACCTTTGGCAAACCTAGCTTTTGAAAGATCTTCATAAGCTATTGTTTGCACATCTTCAAGAACTGGGTCGCTCACAGAATACACTTTTTGTTGCTCTCCAAAAATAATTAAGTTATGTGCATTAAAGTGAAACCTAAAAACTTCTGGTAAAAAGGGTAGATAAAAAACACTTACTTGACATCCAGTCGGTATGCCATTTTCTATATTATCATTTAAACCTTGCATGGCCTTTTCAGCAGTACTAAATTTTTCTGAAGCAAATTCTACGCCTAATCTTTTGCAAGTATTACTAAACACTTGACCTGGAAAAATACGGTAGGTGGTACCAGGCACACCATTGACTTTTACAAAAGGTAAATGACCAAAAAACAATCCACTTCCAATACCAAATGCTAAAGGTTCTGTAATTGGTAAGCCTGCATGCTGCAATAAATTCGAAGTGACCCCACTTTCACAATGGGCTTGGGCATGATGTTGAAATGGTATGATCATCTTGCAAAGATGAAGATTTATTTTACATTTTTCAATTCATCTTCTGTAATATTAAAAACCTCTGTATACTTATCAATTGTTTTTTTAGAAAGTGAATTGAACACGGATGGTTTCATATGACGTTTAATTTGCCATTGCCATTTGCCAACATACGAAGCTAATATTGGTAGGTCCATTCTATTCTTAATCATAAAATACGAAATTGGACTTATTAAACCTTGTACTACCTTTTGCTTTTCTTGTGCTAATCTTTCATCAATATCTTCCCACGCCTGTTCAAGTACCAAGTTTTCTGCTTCCCAACCAAGGCTTTCAGTTTGTGTATACGAGCCATCTCCCTGGGTTACATACATCACTTTTTTTGGCGCTTTATCTCCATCACGAAATTCTTTTTTATCCTGAGGAACATCTTCAATGCGCATAAAAATTAATTTTTAGGATTAGTCACTTTGCCTAAGGTTTCTCCTTTACTTTGTTTGATCCAATCTAAGATCACATTACTCGCTTCAGACACATATGGATCTTTTCTTAAAGTCTTTAGCCATTCTTCATTTTTATTCCTAGAGGTAGTATCAATTTGAATTGAAGGAAGGTCGGCTTTTGTATTTGCCAAAGTAATAAGCTTTTTGTCCTTATCTAAATCTTCTAATTTTTTGCTAATGTCTTTGTTCTCCTTAATTTGAGCTTGATATTTTTTCTCATTCAAAGGATAGCGATTGATTTCATTTTGCTTTTTCATGCGTAAGGCATTTTGTGTAATCAAACTGAAGCTTTGATTTGAAGCAATTCTTTTTTGTGACATCTCATTCAATTGAAGAAAGTCGACATTGTTTTTTAAAGGTTTATAATCTGCCTTAGCTACTTGATCCCATGCCAATGAATTTGAATCTTTTCTTTCTCCAATTTCTAAATACTCATACGGGTCAGGAAGTAAAATATCTGGAGTTACTCCTTTTAATTGAGTAGAACCTCCATTGATGCGATAAAATTTTTGTAAGGTTAATTTTATAGAACCGAAAGGTAATAATGAGGCATCACCTTGATAAAAGTCTTCAAGTGGAAAAACTCGCTGTACGGTTCCTTTGCCAAAAGAAGTAGTTCCAATAATGACGGCACGTTTGTAATCTTGCATAGCTGCAGCAAGAATTTCAGAAGCAGAAGCACTTCCTTGATTAATCATAATAGCTAACGGACCATCGTAAAGTACACCACTTTCTCTATCATTTAAAGCTTGAGGTGGTGAGTCTTTTGATTTAACCTGAACAATGGGGCCTTTATCTACAAACATACCTCCAATCTCTACTACGTCATTTAATGAACCACCTCCATTAAATCTTAAATCTATAATAATCCCATGTACATTTTCGCTTTTAAGTTTCTCTATTTCCTTTCGCATATCAACTGCACATCGTCTTCCATTACTAGAATTAAAGTCGGCATAAAACTCTGGAAGTAGAATATACCCGATTTGCATATTGCCCATTTTAATGATGGCTGATTTAGCAAAAGTATTTTCAAGTTCTACCTTACCTCGCTTTATACTAATCACTTCTGTATTTCCATTTAAATGTTTGATAGTGAGTTTTACTATACTTCCTTCTTTACCACGAATTAATTGAATAATATCATCAGTATCCCAGCCGGAAATATCTACAGGTTCTTCATCTCCTTGAGCCACTTTTTGAATAATGTCACCAGCTTTTAAATGTCCTTCTTTCCAACAAGGACTTCCAGTTACTATTGATTGTATGGTGCAAGCGCCTGATTCATCTTTAAGTAAAGCACCAATGCCAAAAAAGCTTCCACTCATTTCCTCATCAAATCGTTGCTTATCTTTTGGCGGAAAAAAATCGGTATGTGGATCCACCACATGGCAAATACTATTGATATATGTAGCAAAGCGGTCTTGGTCACTAATTTTATTTAATCGCTTGAAATAGTTAGCCAAACTTTTTTCTACATTGGCTCTGGCTTTTGCTTCTAATTGAGCATTTGACCATAAAGTATCTGTTTTTAATTTTACTTTTTTTTCTGCAATTGTTTTTTGCTCATCCTTCAGTTCAGTTAATCTAGAAAGAGTTCGGAATTTCATGTTCTGATACCATCTATTTTTTAAATCCGTTTGATCTTTGCACCATGTTAGTTTCTTACCATCTAATTCAATTTCATCTTCAGACTCAAAACTAAATGGCTCTTTCAAAGCTTCCTTGTAATAAGATTCTGCTTCTTTCATTCGCTGTTTAATTCTAGCCGTTACTAAATCGGGCAAATTAGTTTTTGCAGTAAATATTTGATCGTCGATTTGTTCCTCATACACGTCAAATTCGTTGATGTCGGATTCTAGAAAAAACAATTTTCCAAAGTCTGTCATTTCTAAATATTTCTCATAGACTTTTTTTGAAAACTCATCATTGATATTTTTAGGAGAATAATGTCCATCCTTAATCACACGTGTAATTGTTTCTTGGATTGCCTGACTTTTAGTAAGTTTTTGATTTTCATCTTGCTTATATGGCTCTATACTTAATTCAGATTGCCCATATTCAGCAAGCATTTCTTTTTTATCTGCAATCATTTTAAAAGAAAAGAAAACGCCGATTGCTAATAAAAATAGTAGAGGGAATAATGCCTGTTTGTTCATAAAATATACATTGTATTTCAACAAAAGGTAAAGTTAAGGACGCGCTAGTTAATAAATGTATAAATTATCTTTATTTTCACATGAGAATGATGAATGGTAAATACACGAACCTAATAAAAACTAAGGCAACTGAATTAGGTTTTATGTCTTGCGGAATAGCAAAAGCAACAAGATTGAACGATGATGCCAAACGTCTTGAATCATGGCTTAATCAAGGATTTCATGGACAAATGTCTTATATGGAAAATCATTTCGATAAACGTGTTGATCCAAGATTGCTAGTAGAAGGAGCAAAAAGCGTGGTTACACTAATCTTGAATTACTTCCCAGAAAAGAAACAACCCGAGCATACCTATAAAGTGTCTAAATACGCCTATGGAAACGATTATCATGAGGTTATCAAATCTAAACTTAAATCCTTGATCGATTTTATTCATCAAGAAATTGGCGAAGTTTGTGGTCGTGGCTTCGTTGATAGTGCGCCTGTTTTAGAACGTGCTTGGGCCTTAAAAAGTGGATTAGGGTGGGTGGGTAAAAATGGTAATTTGCTGACTAGACAAGCAGGTTCATTTTTTTTTATTGCTACTTTAATTATCGACCTAGAATTAGATTATGATGATCCTTTTGTTCAGGATTATTGTGGATCATGCACTAAATGCATCGACGCCTGTCCAACAGAAGCCATTTTACCAAACAAAGTTATCGATGGAAGTAAGTGTATTTCATATTTTACCATTGAATTAAAAGAAGCCTTGTTCAATACTACCTTAAATTGGAATGATTGGATTTTTGGTTGCGATGTTTGTCAAGATGTTTGCCCATGGAATAAATTTGCAAAACCAACCCAAGAACCAGCATTTGCACCTAAAGAATTTATTACTTTCGAACAAAGTGAATGGGAAGAAATTACAGAGGATGTGTTTACCAAGGTATTTAAAAATTCACCTGTAAAAAGAACAAAATATAATGGTCTGAAAAGAAACATTCATTTTTTAAGTAAAAAGAATTTGTAAAGATTAAGTCTTATCATAACGCCAATTCGTTCATAAGGAAACTGGCATTTGAAGTCTTTGGGTGAGTCTAAAATTTTGTTAAGTTTTTTAATCCAATTTTGAAAATGAAATTTATAGTTGTTCTTTTATATTTCAATTCTTATTTATGAAATCACTTCAAATTAAGCTATCTAGTTTGAGCAATTTTTTTCCTTTTCTCATCTTGCTTGTGTTTCTTAAATTGATTTATAAAAAAGAAACAGTGATTATGCCCAGAGACAATGCTTCACAATCTACATACGCATATTCAATCCCAACACCCAATTTGCCTATAGTCGAAAATACAAGCAATGGTCAAACAAAATTGTTTTATCGAATTTTCGATCAGAAAAATATTTGCAAAGACATGTATTTTAATTTTGATGATCAAGAGAAAATAGAATTATTGACTATTTATCCCGCGTTTAAATTAGGAATTTGCAAAGTTCATACATACCAAAATCAACCATTAATTGATACTTATCAAGTGGTGATGTTGAGAAATTTGCAAGAAACTTTGCCTCCAATTTCATCTTGATTCTTTGGGCGGACTGCGGGCTATTCGTTACAATCCACACGAGGCGTGTGGGATTTTCACTACTATCCCTGCCGCAATTCTTACTTTAAAATATCTTATGATTCGGTTACAATATTTAAATTCTATATTGTAATAACTAGATTACTAAACAATTACAATTTCCAGTTTTTCAATGCCTACATTCATTTCTATTCGGCCAAACTGAACCCTAGCTCTATGTTCTTTGATTTCTTTAATCACCCCAATTTCTTTACTTTTCAACATTCTTACTTTAGTGCCAATATCTATTTTTGTCATTAGGGCCTTTATTTTCTTTTCTTTAAATGCTTCGCTTTTTTCTAGTTCTTCCTGTTCTTTTTTCTTGAATTGTTCGTAACCTGCAATTTTCACAAACTTTGAAATAATCTCTTTCTTATTTTTATTTGTCGACCATTCTTGAGTAAGTTGTTGTAATTTTTTACCGAGTTCAAAGAGTTTTTGTTTTTCTTCTTTTTGTGAAAGTTGTTTTTGAATATCTATTTCCATTTTGTCATTCAACGATTGAAACTCTCTTTTCTCAGCAGTTGTTTTACTCATTTGCTTTTGCAAATCTTTTTTCAACTTCGCAAGGGCATTTTTTTCAATTTGAAGTTGATTTAATAGTTTGTCCATTTTTAATTTCTCATCACTCAATTTGCTTTTGGCTTGCTCTATCACTTCATAAGGCAGTCCTATTTTTTCTGCTACTTCAAAGGTGAATGAGCTACCAGGTTCACCAAGATGCAATTCGTACAATGGCTTCAATGTTTTATTATTAAACAGCATACAGGCATTAAAAATTCCTTCCTCATGATTTGCAAAGAGCTTCAAATTTGTAAAGTGTGTGGTAGCTACGCCATGGGCTTTAGTCCGATTTAATTGATCAAGTATCACCTCGGCCATTGCGCCACCCATGTCTGGGTCACTACCTGTACCAAATTCATCTATTAAGAATAAGGTATGCTGATCAGTATTGGCTAAAAAATATTTCATTTTTATCAAGCGAGAACTATAAGTACTTAAGCCATCTTCTATACTTTGATGATCACCAATGTCTCCAAATAATTTTTGTTTTATGCTAAATTCACTTTTGGCCGAAACGGGTATTAATAAGCCTGATTGCAACATCAATTGTAATAATCCAATAGTTTTTAAAGTAATCGATTTGCCTCCAGCATTTGGACCACTGATGATCATGATACGTTGTTGGTCTACGAATTGGCAATTGATCGGAATCGTGGTTTTTTTATTTTCTTGGTTTTGTAAATATAGAACAGGATGAAAGGCATTGACTAAACAGCAACGCTGAACGCCTTGTTTAAGTACAATAGGTTTAGTCGCATTCATCTCCTTACCTAATTTAGCTTTTCCGATGATAAAATCTAACTCACAAATCATTTGGTATTTCTCAGCAAGTTGACTTGAAAATGGCTGAATATATTCAGTGAGCATTTTCATGATTCTGAGTATTTCCTTTTTTTCATCTTCCTCCAATTGAATACGATCATTATTCAATTCTATCACATTTTGAGGTTCAATAAAGCTTATTTTTCCTGTAGTAGATTGGCCTAAAATGATTCCTTTAACTTCTCTTTTATGTTCGGCTAGCACACAAAGTACCCTTCGACCGTTAACAAAACTCTCGTCAAATTCTGCCAAATGACCTAATTTTTTCAATCGTTGTATATGTGATCTATATATACGGTCTGTTTTTGTTCTGTTATCTTTTAATTCAAGTCTGATTTCTTTAAGTTCTTGTGAAGCTTGATCTAACACGATGGCATCCTTGTCAATCATTTCATCAATTTGCCCTATGATTTGTTTGTCTATTTCTATTCGACTCCATACATCATATAGGCACGGATATACATCTTGTTTATCTTTATAAAAATTGATAACTTCATTGGCTATTTTTAATAGATTTCTTAGTTGATGAAATTGCTTAGCTTGTAGCACGGCGTCTTGAATACCAAGTAGATGAAGTTCTTTGTCAATTTCCGGATATTGAAGGGCCGAAATTGAATCTCCTTTATGGATAGATAACAAGAGTTCGTTAGTTTCATTCAGTTGCCTTTGTATGCCTTTGTATGATGAAATCGGTTTAATTGAAGAAGCCATTTGCTTCGCGTTTTTGCCGAAGCAATTAGCTTCTAATTTGGAACTTATAAATCCAAAATCAAGTTGCTCAATTAAATTGGTCGGATAAATTTGCATATTGGCTTAACCAGAAATCAAAGTTGATTTTTTAATTTGACATTTCGTCTTTTTTTGTAAAATTCAAGATATGATCAGGGTAATTTACTTTTTCTAGAAACAATCCTTTGGCTACTGCACTAAAATCAGCCATTACACAATCTCTTTGAATAATTATTTGTTCAAATTCAGCAATAGTCAATTTATGTCTACCTAATTTCAATAAGGTAGCTACCATGGCCCTAACCATACCTCTTAAAAACCTATTCGATTCAACATGAAAACTTAAAGTATCTTCATTTTGTTGCCAATAGGCATTCTTTAAGCTGCAAATGAAAGTTTTTACATCTGTATTTTTTTTTGAAAACGAAGTAAAATCTTGATGCTTTAAAAAAATTGCTGCTCCTTGATTCATGAGATCAATGTCTAATGAGAAAGGGTAGTAGTAAGCACTTTCTTGGATAAATGGATTCTTTTTTTGACTAATAAAATATACATAACTCCTACTAGTAGCATCAAATCTTGCATGTGAATCTGTTTCTACTTGAATAATATTTTTAATGACTATATCATAAGGTAATATAGCATTTAAATTATAAGTCAATCCAGCAAGATTTTCATGTGAACAATCAACATGCAAATAGTTTTGATAAGCGTGCACGCCTGCATCCGTGCGACTTGAGGTGGTTGATTCAATATTTATTTTGAGAAGAATGCTCAGTGCTTGATTTATTTCGCCTTGAATAGTATTTAAACGTTCTTGGATTTGAAAGCCTTTAAAATTTGTTCCTTTGTAGGCAACCTCAATAAAATATCTGGGCATTTTAGGTGAAATAAAAGAACGAAGCCTACTTTTTCGATTCAGCTAAGATCTGTTCTTTAGAAATAATAAATTTCTCTAGTTTGTTGATCGGTAATCTTAAATGAATTGTTGTGGTGGCTTTTACAATATCTTTTTCGAATGTAGGATTCCACTTACGAAGTCTAACAATATCTTCATCTAAGATTCTTGAGATAGTTTCTAGTTTGTAGTTCCCCTTTACTTTTAAAATAGCCATTTGTTCTAATTCTTCCTTAGAAAATTCTGGCTTCTTAACTTCTACAATATCTTCTACTTCTGTTTCTTCTTCAATACTAGATTTATTGATACTTTTTAGATTAGAGAAATCTGGTTTAGGGGCTTTTGCTCCTTTAGGGAAGGCGCCCATGTTCAATACATTCGTAAAACGATCTAAGAAAGCATTTGTTGCAATAAACGCCATTACATGGTTTTGAGTCTCTTTGGGTAATTTAGGTTTGATATCCCAGAAGCTTCTTCCCATTCCACTATTAATTGCTCTTAGAACGGGCGCAGGGCCACAATTATAAGATGCGATTACTAGCAACCAATCATGAAACATGCCATGTAATTGTTTTAAGTATCTAGCTGCGGCATTGGTGCTCTTATACATATCTCTTCGTTCATCAATACTTTGATCAACACGAAGTCCCATCATTTTAGCTGTTCCTTCCATGAACTGCCATGTACCTACAGCACCAACAGGCGAAACGGCATTACAATTCATGGCCGATTCTATTATTGCCAATGCCTTCATTTCCTTAGGCACACTATAACGTTTCATGATATTATCAATTAATTTGAAGTGGGCTCTATTACAAGTTTGTATTCTTGAAAGTCGGTTGCCATGATTTAATTGATAGTTTTTTACATAATCATTGATGTAATCTGCATAGATACCAAATACAGCGTAACTTACTTTAAATGGCGATTTAACACCAGTATAGCTTTGGTTAGAATTAGTTGATTTGTTTTTCCTTTTTACAAAACGGCTACTATCGATAGCATTTACTTTTTTAGTTGTAAGTATGCTTGTGTCCTTTTTTGCTTTGGTTTTAATAATGACTATTGTATCAAATTTTTGCCCGAATAGAACCGAGGCATTCAGTAGTGGTAACAATAGTGCACAAACGTAGATTAATAATGACTTATTTATTTTCATTTCCCCCCTAGTAAGTTTTAAAATTATAGTGTTTATTTATTCATTCTCTTTCATGCCTGTTTCAATCTCACTTTTAATATTATCCTTGGCATCTTTGAATTCACGCATTCCACGACCAAGTCCGCGCATGAGTTCAGGAATTTTTTTGCCTCCGAATAATAGTAGAACCACAAGCCCTATCAGTATCCATTCTGAACCACCTGGCATACTAATTAGTAAAGTTTCGAGTAATGACATTTTTCGATATTTGAGACAAATGTATTCAAAATAAACTACATATTTTCAATTATAGCAGCTTAAATTTCCCCAAATAAAAAAACCGGGTGATGAAACCCGGTTTTCGTTTGATGAAATATGTTAAAGTTTAATTCTTTTTTCTTTAATACGTGCTGATTTTCCTTGACGATCTCTAAGGTAAAATAATTTAGCACGACGAACACGACCTACTTTATGCAATTCAATTGATTCAATATTAGGAGAATATAAAGGAAAGGTTCTTTCAACACCTACATTGTCACTCATTTTTCTTACAGTGAAGCTTTTTGTTGTTCCAGTTCCTTGATTTTTAATACAAACTCCTTTAAAAGTTTGAATACGTTCTTTATTTCCCTCAAGAATTTTGTAATTAACCGAGATACTATCACCTGCTTTGAAAGAAGGCATTTCCTTGATTGGATTTAATTGCTCTTGAATATATTTTACCACTTGTTGCATGACCTTGAATTTTGGAGTGCGAAAGTAAACTACTTTTATGTAAAAAAGAAAATAATCATAAAAAAAACCGCACAAAAGCGGTTTTTTTTAATAAATAACATTTTTATTATGGGAAAATACCTAATTCCATATATGAAACACCCACTTTATTGATTGAATTCACAAAGGCAGCAGTTCTCATGTCTGTAATTTTTTTATTTTTTAACCAAATATCTCTGATCTCATGATAAGATCCCATCATGGTATCTTCAAGTCCACTATGTACTAAATCAACTTCGTCAGGACCGTGAAGGATGATGCTTCTTTCAGCTTTTGAAACCTTTTTACCAGTTAAGTTTTCGATTGAGCTTAAAATACTAGTGTTCATGTTTTCGCTGAAACGTTTTTCCATACGACCATAACGTACATGACTTAAGTTTTTCAACCATTCGAAATAAGAAACTGTTACACCACCTGCATTAATATACATATCTGGTACAACCACAGTTCCTTTTTTATTTAAAATAGCATCAGCTTCTGGAGTAAGAGGGCCATTTGCAGCTTCTGCAACAATTTTTGCTTTTACTTTAGGTGCATTATCCCCATTAATTACATTTTCTAACGCAGCTGGAATTAAAATATCACATGCTAATTCTAAAGCTTCTGACGATTTTTTGTGATTTTTAGCACCTGGGAAATTTAAGATAGATCCAGTTTTTTTTCGGAAGGCAACAACAGCTTCTAAATCTAGTCCTTTTGGATTAGAAATAGCGCCTTCAAATTCTGCAATACCAACAATTCTTGAACCACCTTCTTGGAAATATTTAGCAGCATGGTATCCTACGTTACCTAAACCTTGAACCACCACTGTTTTATCTCCTAAACCAACTGTCATGTTTAGTTTCTTCATCATTTCTACATCGTTGCACATCTCACGAACACCGAAATATACACCAAGTCCAGTGGCTTCAGTACGACCTCTAACACCACCTTGAGTAACAGGCTTACCAGTTACACAACCTGCAGCATCTATTTCGCCTGGGCGTAAACTCATATAAGTATCCACGATCCAGCT
This sequence comes from Chitinophagaceae bacterium, assembly GCA_017989935.1. GTDB lineage: Bacteria > Bacteroidota > Bacteroidia > Chitinophagales > Chitinophagaceae > OLB11. The sequence continues at coordinate 3,872 of JAGNOY010000018.1, read as the reverse complement.
CATTTCGCGAGGGCCGGTTCCATAATCTGGTGCTGGTACATCAATACCAGGGCCGATGAAATTTTTCTTCACTAATTCAGCGGTATAACGACGAGTAATTTTCTCTAAATCATACGGAGAAAGGGCTTTAGGGTTAATTTTAATGCCCCCTTTTGCACCTCCGAAAGGAACATTTACAATGGCACATTTGTAGGTCATAAGGGCCGCAAGCGCCATCACTTCATCTTGGTTTACATCCATGCTAAAGCGAATTCCTCCTTTAACTGGTAACTTGTGATGAGAATGTTGAACACGATAGGCTTCAATCACTTCTACTTTTTCTCCGATTTTAACTGGGAATTTCATGCTGTATACGCTGTTACAAGCTTTTATTTGATCGAGAATTCCTTTGTCTTTGATGTCTGTAAAAGAAGCAGCTTTGTCGAAATTTCTTTCTACACTTTCGAAGAAGCTATAATGTGCTGGGTTGCTTTTAGATGCTTTCGCCATGATTATAAATTAATGTTTAAGGGTTTAAGATTATTATTTAAGAGTATCTTGTTTTTTTTCTAATTGAGCTAGTTTTCTTTCCATGCGTATTAATAAAAAAAGAATGCCGGCAAAGATAGTGAGCAATACTAAAACTACAAGGTATATTTTACCATTTTGGTGAAGTATGTCGGCCATCTCTATGTTGGATGGATTCATATCTTGGGCATGCATGTTTATGCTGATTAAAAACATGCTACATAATGGAATTAATATTTTCTGTATTCTGTTCATAAGAATTATACTTGAAATGAATATGTCGGGTTTATACTACTCAAAGACCACTGCAAGAAAAAGAGATTTGTCATATTGTAAATTAAGAAAATAATTCGGGGTTATTGAGTTTGCAAATTCTGTAACGTAAGGTAGTTATCCAAACACCTAAAAGAATCCAAGCAAACATGGCAGGGATTGATAATTTTCGAAATGCAGCAGCTTGAGAATACAAGGCTTCAAAAGGTTTGCTATCAGTACCTGGGTGTAAAGATTTGAAATGAGCTGGGATGATAAATAATAAGGGTATGATAAGTGCAAAGGCGAAAATGTTGTATACTGCGCTTAGTCGTGCCTGTTTATCTGCATCTTTCACAGAATTTCTTAAAAGTAGATAAGCAAAATATGTGAGAAGGCAAAGTGCTGCGCCAACTTGTTTAGGGTCGTTGCTCCATGGGGCGCCCCAAGCCACTGAAGCCCATTCCATACCGGTTAGCATACCTAAAGAGCCGAAGAGCACACCGACATGTACAAACTCTCTTGATAAAATATCATGTTTTATTTGGCTATTTTTAAGATACAGAATGCTATAAATCGCTGAAACTAAAAAGCAAACTATCATGACATACCACATAGGCACGTGGTAGAATAAATTTCTAGCAGATTCATTTAATTTAGGGATTGCAGGAATGGGTAATATAATTCCTGCGGAGAAGATATAAACCAATAGAAGCACACAAAGTATTTTCCACCAATGTTTCGCCATAAAAAAATATTTGCAAATATATAGGCTTACAAATGAAACTAGGGAAAATAGTCGAAGAATAATACCGAATCATTAAGAAAATTAAGGTCTTAATCTAAAAATGACTAAAGTGTTGGTTTTTGGAATTCATTACAATAAATGAAGAAATTAGTAAATGCTTTATGCATAATTACCTTATAGAAAAAACAATTTCATAATTTTTCAACTAGTGGTGGCTGTACGCATTCAGAGTTTGTACAGTAATAATTAGAAAATTTCTAGGCATTGAACCCAAGTGATTGAGAAGGAGAACATATATGGTTCTTGCCTGCTTATACAAAGTTGCTGATCAAGACAGCCTATTTCCACTCTATCAAAACATCGTAATTATGGAATTTTACATCACATCCTAAAATAATCATTTTTTCAGCAATAGCTTGACTAATGATTATTCTATCAAATGGATCACTGTGTACCAAAGGAAGATTTGATAATTCAATAAAATGGACCAATTCCATCGGCAAAATTTCAATTTTATTTCTTTCGATGTAATTAAAAAGTTCAGTCAATTCCATTCCAAATTCTAACTTCCCAATTTGCTTTTTTATTACAATTTCCCAAATTGACACGATGCTAACAAAACAAGGTGTATTTGTACTTTGGATTAATGTTTTAATTCTTTTAGGTAACATAGAGTCTCCAGCGATGAACCAAAGTAATGTATGCGTATCAAGTAAATAGCTCATTCAACATATTCCTTAAATTCATCAATTGGATCATCAAAATCATTTGACAATTTGACTTTTCCCTTTCCAAAACCGAACTCACGTTTAGTTAACTTTTTTTTCTTTGAATTTTTAAGTTTCAAAAAATCAACAAAATCTTTTATTTCATCCCGAATTGACTTTGGAAGGTTATTTATTTCAAAATTTAAAGTTGCATTAGTCATAATTTACAATTGCGAACCAAAGATATTGCTTTAATTGAATTTTTCCAAGCTTGCCTACGGATGCTGTATTGCGGCAAGGATAGTAGTGGAAAGCCCGCATTCCGAGAGGCTTCACGACACTTGAGCCTTGATAAACACGTGATAGCCGATTCGGAGGAGGACTTGGAACGGATAGCCTGTGTGCCGCCCAAGATAAAATACATAAAATGAGCTAGCTTCCAATAATACGAAGTTTAGCATAATTGAGCATGATCTTTTTTTGTCCCATGGTGCCGAAATCGATGGTGGCAATTTTATTTGCTATAGGACCTTCTAAGGTGATGACCTTGCCCATGCCAAATCGTTGATGTTCGACAGTCATACCGGCAAGAAGTTGGGAAGTGTCGTCGGCCTCGAAATTTGCATTGACTGTATGTTGATTCACTCGATTTGCTGGAATTATTTTTTTCTGTTGAATAGCATCTCTATCAACATTACCTGATTTGGGTAAATTGTTGGTGAAAGTAGTTCTTTGACGAGGCAATTCTGATTGCGAACTATCGAGTAATGCTTCGGGGATTTCTTTTAAAAATCGGCTTGGGTCGTTTTGAATTAAGCTACCAAATCGATAACGATTATTGGCGAAACTCACTGCCACTTTAACTTTTGCTCTTGTAATGGCTACGTAAAATAATCTTCTTTCTTCTTCGAGATCTTCACGGTCGTACATGCTCATAGAGCTAGGGAAAATATTCTCTTCCATGCCTACCACAAACACACAAGGGAATTCGAGTCCCTTAGAAGCGTGCACTGTCATAAGCTTTACCACATCTTGTTCTTCATCACTGCCTTCGTCGGCATCGGTTAATAAGGTAATTTGTTGAAGGTAGAGACCTAGATTTTTTTCAGTCAATTCGCCTTCTTCATCGGGAGTTTCGGTAAATTCTTTAATGGAGTTGAGTAATTCCTGAATATTTTCATAGCGAGCTAAACCTTCTACCGTTTTATCTGTGTAGAGTTCTTTGACAATGCCACTACTTTTACCTACTTCAAAGGCTAATTCGTAGGCATTCTTTTTTTCGAGAAGGCTGTGAAAATATTTGATCATCATTACAAAAGAGTCGATTGCCGTATGAGTAGATCCTTTAAATCCGAATTCGGCACTTCGATTGAGTACTTCCCAAAAACTTATGTTATGTTCATTGGCTAATAATGAAATTTTATTGAGGGTAGTGGTGCCAATGCCTCTAGCAGGATAATTAATAATACGTTTGATGGCTTCTTCGTCTTGGGTATTGACTAACACACGTAAGTAAGCTATAAAATCTTTAATTTCTTTTCTGTGATAGAAGGATAGTCCGCCATAAATTTTATAGGGGATATTTAACCTTCGCAATGATTCTTCAAAAGCACGACTTTGAGCATTGGTACGATATAAAATAGCAAAATCTTTGTTAC
>JAGNOY010000245.1 GCA_017989935.1 Chitinophagaceae bacterium | reverse complement strand
TAGAAGGTTCGTATTGAAGTACGTGAGCTTCGATATTTTCCTTTTCTGACATGGCTATATAAGGCGGATTACTTATGATAAGATCAAACTTTTCTGATTCTTCAAATGTCAGGTTTAACATATCTCCATGAAAAAAATGAATTTCAGTTTGATGAGTTTGGGCGTTTTCTTTGGCGATTTCAAGTGCCTTCTCACTCACATCCATGGCCCAAATTTCTGTTTGTGGACAATGCCATTTCAACCAAATAGGGATACAACCACTCCCCGTGCCTAAATCAATTATTTTCATAGGTCTTACACTTTCTTGGATGGATTGCTTAGCCCACATCACCAATTCTTCTGTTTCGGGTCGTGGAATTAGTACATGCTGATTAACAGCCAATTTTAAGTTCCCAAAATATTCATAGCCAAGTATGTATTGTATAGGTTTGTTTTTCTTTAATTCAATGATAAAAGGCTTTAAGCTGTTTTCTTCAAATTGAAAGGTTGTATTTAAACGTAAGCTCAACCCACTCAACCCTGATATAGACTCAGCAATTCTGTAAAATATTTCTTCTGTGCTGCCTTGAGGCATGTCAAGACCGAGTTGCTGAATCATAAATTGTAGGGACTCTCTGAAATTCATGCCTGCAAGTAAAGAAAAAATTATAACTTCATTCTTCAAATGATACTTCTTATCCCTGATTTAAATTTAATTTGCAATTATGACGTTATACATTCGATCTTTGATATTCCTTCTTGTCTTGACTCTTTTTTTTGGCGCATGCAAACGCCGAACATTGCCTGTTTCGCCTGTGATTAAACCTGCTTATATCGATTCTTCAATGACTGAACTATTTCGTCAAACCCAAGGAATCACTGCTGGTGTCGGCGCTACTACATTAGTGTTGAATGATGGCAGGGTGCTTTGGTTGTATGGGGCATCTCATTTGAATGATTATGATGCAGGTAGTGGAAAAATAGCTTGCAATGCCAATACACATAGTGCAGGAGTAATACAAAGCACTTCGAATACATTTCTTACTTTAAATACAGGAAGTCAAGACTTCATACCTTCTAATCAGGCCAACACTTGGTTTACGCCATTACATGCCTATCAGTTTCTGGATACCGTATTTGTTTTTTGTAAAAAAGAAGGAGTTGTTGCTATACCCGGAACCTATATAGCCAAATATCACTTTCCTAGTATGCAATATATTCGTACAGATTCTATCTCCACTTCCAGTTATACATTTGGTTACAGTGTAGTGTCAGACACCGCAACAGGATTTTGCTACGTTTTTGGTCTCAACCAGCCTAATACATCGACTAAAAACAATTTGTATGTGGCGCGTTTTTTATTGAACAATCCTCATTCGCCTTGGATTTATTATAATAAAGATACTTGGTTAAATGTAGCTTCTGGAGCAACCGCCATCACACAAATACCGGGAGAAAATTTTTCGATTCGAAAAGTTAGGGGTAAATATATTTTGCTTACTCAACAAGCAGGGAAAGCATGTAATACTGGAACAGCTTTATATTCGAGTATTGGTGCAGAAGCTTGGGGGCCGTTTAATAATCCAGTAACGCTTCATCAAATTAGTGACAAATTAAATGGCATTACACCCATTACGTTTGGGGCTTGCCTTCATGCAGCTTGGTTAAATGCGGACAATGAAATTTTAATTACATACAGCCTTGATGGGTATTCGCCTTGTGTAAATACTTGTAACAATGGATTGGACAATCCTGATTTTTACAGACAAAAAGCCTTACGAGTATCTTTAAAAAATATTGATCCCAGCTATTAGTTTAGTTTGGCTTTAACCAATTCAATTGACAAAAGATTTCCTATCTTGCAAGGCTAATTTAGGCTTCACCTAAGTATCAAGCACATTTATACGAATATCCTTTATGAACATTCAAAAGCTTTCTATAGTCATTCCTGTATATAACGAAGGGAAAACTGTACATTTTATTTTAGATAAAGTTCGGGATGTGGTGTTATTAAATCAAATTGAAAAAGAAATTATTATCGTAAATGATTGTTCGACTGATGATACAGAATCGGCTATAGAACGATATATGAAATCTAATCCAAGTATGCCAATTAGTTACCACAAGCATGAGGTAAATCAAGGAAAGGGCGCTGCTTTACATACGGGTATTGCTAAATCTAGTGGCGAATACTTAATTATTCAGGATGCTGATTTGGAATATGATCCCAATGAATATAATGATTTGCTACGGCCTGTGTTGAATGGATTTGCCGATGTAGTTTATGGTTCAAGGTTTATTAGCGGCAAGCCTCACCGAATATTATTTTTCTGGCATACCATAGGAAACAAGTTCTTGACTTTTTTCTCGAACATGTTTAATAACCTAAATCTTACAGACATGGAAACATGTTACAAACTGTTCAACACCCAAATGGTGAAGAGTTTGCAGCTTAAAGAAAAACGATTTGGTTTTGAACCCGAAGTTACAGCCAAAATCAGTCGTATCCCTAATATTCGGATTTATGAAGTGGGTATTTCTTATTATGGGCGTACCTATGCAGAAGGCAAGAAAATTAATTGGAAAGATGGCTTTCGAGCAATTTATTGTATTTTGAAATACGGAATCTAGCTTTAGATTAATTGTGATATTAGTTCAGTGATGTTTAGTGAATCCGGATAGTTGAAAAGAGGCGGAGGGTCCTCGTTCGCGAACATGCGCTGAGTGCAAACAAACTCGGGGGCATAAAAAAATAGCTGTCGGACTACAAGCCTGACAAACAAAGACCAATTTGATAAGGTCTTACATTTTCTGGTCCGCTATTAAGTCTGAATACATTGCTTAACTGATAGGATCCATACACAGAAAAATTGCCCCAACCCATTCTGCCCGTTACAGCATAGCGCCATGTTTCTAAATAGCGCTTGGTGCCTACTTTTTCGATAATAGGTTTGTTGTTAAAGGTTCTTTTTCCTTTAGTATGAGAAGAGATTAAGGCGCCTACTTTTAATCCAAAGGCTGCTTTAAATCCTTTATTACGATCTTCTTTATTGCCGAAATAGCGAAGTTCGAAAGGTGCTTCGATGAAGGCAGTAGTTATTTTGTACTTTTTATATACATCTGAGGTTTTGAAATAAATAAACGTGGTGGTATCTGTAAGTTCAATTGTTTGCTTTTTCAAATAAATATTGCTTGTGCCAATTCCAGCCCCTGCTGCAAAACTGAAGTTGGATTTTGCGATGGGAAAATCGTAACAAACATAGGCGTTGAATGCTCTGCCTAATCCACCAATTTGCAGCGTATCAGGTGCATTATTCCAGTTTTCGTAGCCGATTTGAAGCATGACAAAATCTCTTGAAGGAAGCGCGTAGCTAGATTTTGTTTTGTCTTTACTGCCCATTTGGGCTTGAGTACTTGTAGAAAACCACATGAGTAATGCAGTCAATAAAGCTATATGTTTTGTCATTTCTATGAATTGGGCGCAAATATATTACATACAGACTATAACAAAGCGTTAAAATGAAAGGTTTGCAAAATGTATATTCAAGTAGAAATTTCTGCATCTTGTTGCAATATTTATTTGCGCTGACATAAGAATAAGCCCACTTGTACAATTCCTTACTTACGAACTACAAGTGAAGATGTATATTTGTTTTGTGCGTTGGTCAACGAAATACCTTGTTTTTCAGTTTACCGGGTGGGGTTTATTTACCCTGCTGAATATTTACATTTCCTATATTACCACAGAGTTTTCAGCCACAATAGTTTGGTTAAATATTTTGTTGTTTTTGTTTGGATTTGGCATTACGCATATTTATCGAAGTATGATTACAGCCTATCAATGGACGGCCTTAACTACTGAAAAATTAACACTTCGTGTGTTTGTAGCTATGATCATCATGGGTTTGATGTACACTAGTTTTTATTATCTGACGTTAGGCATTGCCTTTCATACACCTTCTTCATCGTTTACCCTAAGTGCCCTATTAGGCTCCTTTTTTTCTGTATTGATTTTATTTGGCCTTTGGAATGGATTTTATTTCGCGTGGAATTATATCGAAACCAATCGTAGAACTCTGATTGATAAGCTTAAAATGGAATCTACCATGAAAGATTTAGAAATCAAAACTTTACGTGCGAACCTGCAACCCCACTTTATTTTTAATGCCCTTAATAGTATTCGTGCCTTGATTGATGAAGATCCTGAATTGGCCAGAAAAGCCATTACCCAGATATCTAATATTTTGCGGAGTTCTATAT
>JAGNOY010000244.1 GCA_017989935.1 Chitinophagaceae bacterium | reverse complement strand
TTATACAAGACTAAATTATCGGAAACTTCAAAATTCGAGGTAGACAAATCATTCACTACAGAAACCATTCCATCTTTAAAGACTTTAAATATTTGCTGATTATCTAAATAAGCCACAGCATTTCGTCCTACCTTATAATTGGTGGGTGCAAATGGCTCAATTCGATTTATAGCTCCATTATCAAATACAAAAAACTCTTGTCTAATATTTGTATAAGCAGAAAAAGGCTGAGCATACATCGACAAAGAAGAAAGCAACAGGAAAATGATTGAAAGTTTCTTCATGAGATAATTTAATGGGAATTAGTTAGAGTTAGGTGGGTAAATATCGTATTAAAATTTAAATTCATTTGTTATTCTATCCAAAATTAAGTTTGAAAGACATTCACTTAACTTGATTTAAGCCATTTTATTTCTTTTAATCAAATAAGAAAGTAAAATTTTCTGATACCCTTCATTTACATCGGCGTCAACAATATCAATGCCGAACTGTCCACATTTTAATGCCAAGGCCTTTCTATAAGCGCTCATTTTTTCGATATATTCTTTCTTCAATTGAGTCGAATTCATTCTTAATTTTTCTCCTGTTTCAAGATCAATAAATTCATAAGGTCTGTTTTCATACTCAAAATTCACTTCATGTTTTTTATCCTGTACATGAAAAAGCACCACTTCATGTTTCCTATATTTCAGATGCTTCAAGGCTTCAAAAATTTCATCTTGCGCAGAAACCTGATCGAGCATATCGCTAAAAATTATGACTAAAGATCGTTTATGAATATTTTCAGCTACTTGATGCAACACATTTGCGGCTTGTGTTCCTTGATTCTCTGATTGCTTGGTTAATAATTTTTCTAATTCATTCATCAACATTTTATGATGAAGGGTATTTGATTTACAAGCCGTATGTTGATAAATAGATTGATCAAAAAAGGTCATCCCAATGGCATCTAATTGCTTCTTGAGCAATGTAATTAAAGAAGCTGCTGCAAGACAAGAAAACTGGAGTTTGTTGGGTTGCTTATCGCCCTCTGGAAATAGCATCGAAGACGAAGTATCGATAATGATTTGGCAACGAAGATTGGTCTCCTCTTCATATTTTTTAATAAATAATTTATCAGACCTCCCGTATACCTTCCAATCGATGTGTTTGAGATTATCACCGGTGTTATATAGCCTATGTTCTGCAAATTCTACAGAAAAACCATGAAACGGGCTTTTGTGCAAGCCTATAATAAAGCCTTCTACCACTTGTTTGGCTAAAAATTCAATGTTCTCTATTTGCTGAGTTAAAACCATTTGTTTCAATAATCTTGTAAAAATATCGAATAATAGTTATGCTAAAAAAATTAGTTTGCTTATATTTGACTGCATATTCACGTTTAATGAAGAAATTAGCTTTTATCTTGTTGTTGGCTTCAGCCATGTTCAATGTCGCTTGTACAAGAGAATTCAATTGCCAATGTATAGTAAAATATACAGGAAATCACCCAGGACTTCCTGATTCTTCTATTCATGAATTTGCAATTAAAAATAAGAAGAAAGAAGCCAAGAAGCAATGTGAAGCCAATAGCAGCACGGTTACCCAATTTGATGTAACCATGGAAGAAAAGTGCCAACTTTATTAATTTTCTTTACAATTCATTCAACACTTTTACGCATGAAACCTATTTTGCTTTTTATCTTCATAGGACTACAAAGTGCTATTCTGCAAGCCCAAACTTTAACAGTAACTCAATATCATGAACACCCGCATTGGATTGCCATGATGGAAAACCCCAATTCAAACTATTTCGAAACCGTCAAAGCTTTTGATTTATATTGGGAAAACCGTGAACAACCTGTAGAGGAAAGTGAGATTTTTAATTTACCGGAGGAGGGAAAAGCAACCTTTTACCATGAATTAAAAAGCACTCCTCAAGAAACTTACAGCAAACAAGACATTCAAATTGCCTATAAAAAATTCAAATATTGGCAAATAAAAGTCTCTTCAAATATTACCTCAGACGGGCATATCTTAACCCCTGAAGAGAGAATTCAACGATGGAATCTTCAACAAGAAGATCGAAAATAATTCGCTTATGAAATTCATATTAACCTTTTTCATTCTTCTTATTAGCGGAATGAATATCTCATTTGCACAAACATCAAACTGGATATTAAACGGCCCTGATAATTTTCCTGTGAATATTTCAGGACAAATCAATGGCATAGGCCGAGTTTGTCAAATCAAATTTGATCCAAATCAAAATAATACTTTGTATGCTTGCAGTGCCTCTGGTGGTCTCTGGAAAAGTACAAATGCTGGAAATCAATGGACCAATATGCAAACTGATAAACTTCCAGAAATGAATTTATCTAGCCTTTGTGTGGACTATACGAATTCTGATATTATATACTTGAGTTCTGGCGACCCGAATTATTATTCTGCCGACTTAGGAATTTGGAAAACAATTGATGGCGGAACAAATTGGAGTCAGATCAATAATGGAATTGGTAATAAAATGGCTGTTGAATTACTTATGGATCCTCAAGATCATCTTGTGTTGATTGCAGCTACTGATAGTGGTATTTTTAAAACCATTGATGGGGGAAATAGCTGGTCAAATAAATTAAATGGAAATAAATTTACTGATATGGCATGGCAACCTGGTGCGGCCAATCCTATCTTGTTTGCCTCTAGCATGAATAAATTTTTTCGCAGTACGGACAAAGGCGATACATGGATTGAAATCACTAATGGGTTGGCAGGGCTCATCGATCAAGGCACTAGAATAGCAGTAAGCGCAGCTAATTCTGCCATAGTTTATCTTGGAACCATTAAAGATGAAGGGACTATTTTGAAAAGCATTGATTCTGGTCTTAGTTTTACAACAACATACCACGACCCAACAAGAAGTTTAACAGGTTATGATACCACAGGCGGTGGACAAGGGAATTACAATTTTTGCTTAGAAGCGAATCCTAGCAATGCAGACGAAATTTTTCTCGGATCACATAATATTTGGAGAAGTCAAGATGGGGGCGCCAATTGGAGCAAGCTGACGAATTGGTGGCAGACTGTGCATACAGACATGCACGATTATGCCTTTCAACCTGGCACAAACAATCTATTTCAAGCCAATGATGGAGGCGTTTGGCTCACCTCTGATTCTGGTATACATTGGACACAAAAAAGTAATGGGCTGAGTGCTACTGAAAATTATCATGCAGCGGTAAGTCCTTTATATAACCAACTTTTAGGAAGCGGCACACAAGACAATGGCGAATTAGTTCGAATAGGTGGTATTTGGAAAACAAATCGTGGTGGCGATTGGACTACTTCTATGCAAATGGATTATTCGCCACAAAAATTTATTTATTATTTAGATGATAAGGAAAGAAGATCTTTACCATCAGGTAGTTCAAAAGAATATGGTATCACAACTGCTATTCCAACTAATGCCTACTCTCAAACCTTTAGTCCAGACAACCAAGATATAGCTTACGCAGCAGGTTATACGCTTTGGCGCACAAATAATTTAACCAGCAACTCGCCGGTATGGATACAAATTGCCAATGGAACTTCTATCATAAAATCAATCGCGCTTTGTAAAGGCCATCCCAATTTACTTGCCTATAGCACCCTTGGCAAACTTTATATTACGCACAATGCATTGGATCCATCGCCCTTGTTCACCACATTTAATTTACCCTTAAATATTGCTTCAAGCGGTCTCTGCATTTCCAGTCAGGATACAAATACTCTTTACCTCATCTTAAATAATAAAGTATATAAAACAATTGATGGCGGCTTAAATTTCACAGATTTCACCACCAATTTACCCAATATAAATCACCTAAATATTTTCTTAGATAATTACACCAACAACCAAAGTTTGTATGTAGGTAATCCACTTGGGGTGTACTACATAAATCAAAATTTAAGTAGCTGGGTTAATTATTCAGGTGCCCTGCCAACAATAGCGCCAATTAGGGATTTTATGTGGTTTAATGATGGTAGTGTTGACTCAAGAATGTATGCCTCTTATTTTGGTAGAGGAATTTGGGAAACCACTTTAGAAAATACTTCAACATGTACAACTCCCACTATCACAAATAACCAATGGGTGAACAGCGCTTTTCAGGCGAATTGGAATTCTACTGGCGCTTCTTTGTATGCGATTCAAATACGAGAAGTCGGCACACTCAATTGGAACCAATTTATTATCACAACGAATTCGTATACATTAAATGCATTTTCTGGATGCACGCAATACGAAGCTCGAGTACGATCAATTTGTGGT
>JAGNOY010000243.1 GCA_017989935.1 Chitinophagaceae bacterium | reverse complement strand
CTTTTTATTTTATGCTCAACTACCGTATCTGCCCAAGAAATTAAAGGCGAAACCATCACTGTACTTAAAGGCGGCATCACCGTCATTCGATTTGCAAGTGATGTTGTCAATTTTCGTGTAGGAGATAAGGAAGATTATAATATTAATGTCGAAGAAGGTACCTCCATTCGAATTTGGGCTAAAAATGGTGTGTCCAATCCTAAAACAACGAACCTTGTCGTAACTGAAGGCAAACGAAATCACCTTTTTACTATCGAGTATAAAGAAAAAGGTGATTTTAATTCTACTTACTATGACTTCAGTAATTTAAAGGCACTCAAAAAGAAACTCACTGAAAAAAGTGAACCAGACACAAAACAACAAGAAGTACAAGAAAAACCTGTAGAAGAAGAAGTAGTCGTTAAACAAACAGATAAGAAAAAAGAAAAGCAAGAAAAAGCTCAGGCAGAAAAATTAGCAAAAGAAGAAAATGAAGCAAGAATAGCTGCAGAAAGAAAAAAACAAGAAGCCCTTGAAGCACAAATCGCCGAAGAAAAAAGAAAACAACTTGAATTAGAAGAAAAAATTGCTTCAGAAAAGAAAAATCGAGAAGATAAAGCACAGAAACTAGCCGAAGAAAAAAAGGCCAAAGAAGATAAAGCAGCCGAAGACCTAGCCAAAAAGAAACGAGAACAACAAGAACTTAAAGCCAGCCAAGACAAGAAGCTTGCAGAAAACAACGCGAAAATTGCTGAAGAAAAAAGACAAAAAGAACTTCAACAAAAATCATTAGCCGAACAACAAAAAGAACAAGCTGCCTTAAATGCGAAATTAGCCGAAGAAAAAAGACAACGCGAAGCGTTAGAAAAAAAATTGGCTGAAGAAAAATTCAGAAATGAACAAAACGACAAAGCACTTGCTATCGAAACCAACAAGCGCAAACAAAAAGAAGAAGCGCTTGCTAAAGAACAAGCAGCTCGAGAAGCCAAAGAAGCCAAACTTGCTGAAGAAAAAAGAAAACGCGAATTAGCAGAACAAAAAATTGCTGAAGAGAAAAAGAAGAAGGCCGAGCAAGACAGATTAGCTCAAGAAGAGTTAGCCAAGTATGTGCCACCACCTGCCGAAATTGATATCCGTAAAAACTTCCCGAATATTAATTTCAATGAACCGCCCGCTGGACAATACTTTGACGGGATGCATTTTGGCGATACCATGGCTTATTATAAAGGCGCACAAGTTTTTCTTAAGCAAGCCGACAACCCTAAATACAAAAATGCAGGCACCGAAATAGATCAAGTAAGAATTGAATTATGCAGCATCAATTTTTCAGGCAAAGCTGCTTACGTGAAATTTAAAATCGATAATAAAACGAATAACTACTTCATTCTGGGTGCCACTATGCTTAAAATTCTTGAAGCAGAAAGCGGCAAAAAATTCCAACTCAATCCGTATTACATTTCTTCATTTCCAATTATCGAAGCCAATTCAAGCGCCTACATTGTGTATGTGATGAAACCCGAACAAAACATTTCTCCAGATTCGTTTGTGATGATGTCTATTCGCGAGCGTCAAACAAACAAAAAGTACGAACTTAATTTCCCTGGAAATTTTTACACTGATGCCTTAAAAGAAGTAAGTAAATAAATTCGTTTTTTTCTTTCGATTACATTAATTCATTTGTAGCTATTCCCGCTATCCGCTGCTACTCCTCACTTCGTCGTTCCTCCTCGTTGCGGGGTATCCGCTTCTATCGGGGCTAGGGCATTCGTTACCTTAGGAGAATCAATCGTCAAACCTGCATATTTAATTTCAAGTGATATTTTCTATTGAATTCTCCTCAGAGACCTGAGGCAGAGACGCTGCGCCGATTGAAACCTATTTCATTTTCGCAACAAAGCAACAATTAAAACAACATGCGCTTCAAACTTGACTACAAATCCAACTTCTTATTATTGAAATGTCTTTGGTGATCACGTTGTGTTTTCTTTTCAAAATTCTTTTCTACAGCTTTAGTCAAATCAATATCACATTGATTCGCTATCGCACTCAATACCCAAAGTATATCAGCCATCTCATCGGCCATATCCTTTTGCTGATCACTTGCCTTTTCACTTTGGTCGCCATACTTTCTTACCATCACTCTCGAAAGTTCACCAACCTCTTCCATCAATATGCCCAAATTAGTTAATTCATTAAAATATCTCACCCCATAGGTTTTGATCCATTGGTCAACATTGAGTTGTAATTCTTGTATTGTCATGTATGTATCACTTTAGTTTTCATAATATATGCAATGCCATTGGCTCTATCTTTCATTTTTTGCGCTAATACACCTTCAAATTTCTCATCAATTGTTTCAAATAAATGCTTAATCCATATCGCAAAATGTGTTTGAGTTAAAGGCGATTTTTTATGTAGTTCTGCATGAATATTCATGACATTTTTGGAGTAATCATTTTTGTCAAACAAAATACTTTCCCAAAAATCACCTAAAGGCGGAAGATGTTTTTCCAAATCAATTTGCGCCACTTCAGTAAACAAATAGGCAATGCCTTCATCCGCCAAAAGTTTAGTATAAAAACTTCGTAGTATCCAATCTATATCTTCTCTGTGCTGAATATCCATGTTATTCCTTATTTTTCGAATCAATTATAATAGTTACAGGTCCATCGTTTACCAAAGCTACTTGCATATCTGCGCCGAAAATTCCAGTCTGAATTTTTACGCCCAAATCCAATTCCAATTGTTTAATCATGCTTTCATACAAAGGTATGGCTATATCTGGTTTTGCTGCTTGCAAAAATGATGGTCTATTGCCTTTTTTTGTCGAGGCATGCAAGGTAAACTGACTGACTAATAAAATATTGCCGTTCACTTCCTTCAACCCAAGATTCATTAATCCATGATTATCATTAAAGATGCGCATGTTAACAATCTTGTTGCTCAACCATTCTATATCTGCTTCATTGTCACTTGCTTCTATACCTAATAATACCATAAATCCTTTTTCTATTTCTCCTTGAATCATACCCCCAATGCTTACTTGGGCTTTAGTGACTCGTTGAATAACTGCTCTCATAATTTACCTCTTTGTACTTAATTGATTCAGTCAAAAGTAAAGATGAAATAAGAGATACATTCACAGAATGAATTCAAACTTTAAGAATATGGCAGAACGATGGCAAATCATCATGTTGTTTAAAGCTCATGACTTACTTTTGCTCAGAAGGTTTATAATTAAATTATCATGTCGATACAACTACTTCCTGAATTAGAATTCCGCACCTCGCGCAGTGGAGGTAGTGGTGGACAAAACGTAAATAAGGTAGAAACCCAAGTAGAAGTTAGATGGCATGTGGCTGCAACAACTTTGTTTAATGAAGATCAGAAGGCAATATTGATACATAAATTAGCAACTAAGCTAAATAAAGAGGGTGTTTTGGCTATAAGAAGTCAGCATTATAGGTCTCAATTAGAGAATAAACAAGATGCCATTGATAAGTTACATTTGATCGTTCAACAAGCTTTGATTAAACCCAAGAAAAGATTGAAAACTAAAATCCCGAAAGGAGTGATAGAAAACAGACTTAAAGGTAAAAAAGTGAGAAGTGAAATTAAAAGCTTAAGAAGAAAACCAATACTATAAATTTGCTCCCATGACAACTTCGATACTAGTTAACTTAAATATTACTGCTTGATTTCTTTTAGTATTCTCATACCAAGTTGGAACAACCTTCCTTATCTGAAACTTTGTATAGAAAGTATTCGGAAACATTCTACTTTTTCGCACCAAATTATTGTTCATGTAAACGAAGGGAATGATGGTACTTTAAATTGGCTAGAAGCACAGCAAATAGAAATTACGCATTCAACTCAGAATATAGGAATTTGTGTTGCACTCAATCAAGCTGCCGCCTTGGCAAAACATGAATATTATGTGTATATGAATGATGATATGTATTGTTTGCCTCAATGGGATTTGCACTTGATCAATGAAATTAATCAATTGAATGATGAAAACTTTATGCTGTCGTCAACGATGATAGAACCGACAGAGTCAGGCAATAAAGCTGTGATTGTAAAGGATTATGGAAGAGATGTAGAAAGTTTTCAAGAAATGAAATTACTGGTAGATTTTCAACATTGGCCACATCCAGATTGGAGTGGAAGTAGCTGGCCCCCGAATATTGTTCATAAAAATTTATGGAAAAAAATTGGTGGTTACAATGAGTATTTTTCTCCAGGCATGAGTAGTGATGATGATTTTGCTATGCGCATGTGGAATGCAGGATGTAGGGTATTCAAAGGCATTTCAGCAAGTCGTGT
>JAGNOY010000242.1 GCA_017989935.1 Chitinophagaceae bacterium | reverse complement strand
GTAGTGAACTATCCAGAAAATATTGAAACATGCCAAAGATCTAGGATGTCACTGATTTTACAAGAAACAAGAAAATTTCATGACTTGCTTGAGGTTAATAAGAAGTATCCCAAAAATGACGAAGAGCTATTTGCTTATGATATTGGCCATTATCTTGGATTGGGAATTGGTCAAGAATATGAACTTCTGACCTTGCTTTCCGAAAGTGAAAGACAAGAATATATTATTCAACATCTCAAAAATACCATTCCGACTATTCTTGAATTACAAAAACTTAAAGAAAGAATTCAATTGAATGGGCATTTTAGAAAACTATCTGTAGAGGAATAATAATAAACTTAAAATAACTATGTTTGGGCGCAATTTCTTTTATTTAAATTGATTATCTTTTACATTTACCCCCTATAAAATCGATAATTGTCCTTCCCAGAAAGCTAACCTATGTTAATAGTCACCTTATGTCTTGATTTTGGGAATACTTTATCTAAAGTCGGTATTTTTTATGGCGATAAGTTGATAGATAAAGTCGTATTCGACAAGGAAAAAACCCTTGAAGAACTCGAAAAATTAATTCAATTTCACAATCCAAGTCGCTCGATTTTATCTTCTGTGATTCAGCATGATGAAAAAATAGAAGCACTCTTAAAAGAGCATACTCAATTTTATTTACTGAATTTAGATACTAAACTCCCGTTTTTAAATGCTTATGGTAGCCCAGAAACTTTAGGTCATGATAGGCTAGCTCTTGTGGCTGGCTTAAGCAAACAGTATCCTCGAGAAGATAGCTTAGTAATTTCTATTGGTACATGTATCACCTATAATTTCCTAGCTAAAAATAATGCTTTTCGCGGTGGCGCCATATCTCCTGGCGTGCACATGAGATTTAAGGCAATGCATGAGTTTACTAGCAAATTGCCTTTGGTTGAAAAAGAAGGGCATTTGTCAATTTTAGGTTATGATACAGAAACATCCATCAGAAGTGGAGTGATTAATGGGATCGCAGCTGAAATTGATGGAATGATTGATTTGTATAAGCATCAATATGGAAATATTAACGCAGTTTTAACTGGCGGAGATGCCCCATTCTTTGAAACACGTTTGAAAAACAAGATATTTGCGGATGCTAATTTTTTATTCAAGGGCTTATATGCCATTTTGGAAAACCACCTCTAAATTTATTTTCCTAGTTTCATTTCTTGCAGTTTCAACTAATTTACAAGCTCAAGAAAATTCTCCCTATTCTAGGTATGGAATTGGAAACCTCAAACAAATTGAAAGTGTATTAAGTAAAGGCATGGGAGGCGTTTCAATAGCCGACGACAATCCTTTGGTACCCAACGCTGTAAATCCTGCAACTTATGCAAGTCTAAAAATGACTGGATATCAAGTGGCCATGGAAGGAAGTTTACTCAATATCAAAAATTCTTACGGAGCCAATAAAACAGGTTCAGCTACCTTTTCTTCGGTAAACATTGGTTTCCCTGTTGGTAAAAAAATGGGAATTAGTTTTGGTCTATTGCCTGTGACCCGTATGCGTTACAATATGGAAAAAACCGATACCCTTTCTTTTACAAATTCAGTAAGTAGCTATACTGGAGGTGGAGGTTTGCAAAAAATATACCTTGGTGCAGCTTATAAATACCAAGACTTTTCTATTGGATTTAATACAGGTTATAATTTTGGGAATATTGTAAATAGCACCGAAACTAACTATACAGATTCTTTAAATATTTTACCAAGTGTAATCAATTCAAGAATTATTATGGGAGGATTTTTCTGGCAATTAGGCGGTTTATACCATGCTAAACTCAATGAAGATTATAGTGTAAATGTTGGTTTGACCTATGCAGGAAATCAAAAACTCAAAGCCACCAGAGAATCAATTTGGGAATATACACGTAATAGCGCCGCAGATACTATTTACTATGTAGAAAGTAAACAAAAAGGGCATATCCAAATGCCTTCAAATTTTGGGGCAGGAATCATGTTAAGTCGTGGTGATTTTTGGCAGGTTGGAATGGACTTAAGTACCTCAAATTGGGAGAAGTTCACAATCCTTGGCAAGACAGATTCTACCACACGTACATGGACTTTTAAACTAGGAGGAGCCTTGACTCCTGATGTGAATTCGATTAATAATTATTGGAAAAAAGTAACTTATCGTGCTGGTGTTTACTTCGGTCAAGATTATTTGCAATTTAATGGGCAACATTTGTCTAAAAAAGCTGTGACAGCTGGAATCGGTTATCCAATTCGAAGAACCAATTTAAGTATAGGCCAAATTAACGCTGCCATCGAATTTGGAAGCCGTGGTAAAGTAGCTGATGGATTAATCAAAGAAGGATTTACACGTTTCTCCTTTGGATTAACCTTCAACGACCGTTGGTTTGTGAAGAGAAAATACGACTAGCAAGATGCCTCAACCTTACAACATCGGAATTATTTCCAAGCGATTTTTGTTGTTGATTTCTGGGATTGTTTTCATGCAAGCTTGCAAAACAGACTTAAAAAAGATTGATTTAATTCTTGATAAAAGTATTTTAAATACTGAAAGGGCAGAGGACGTTACCATTTTATACAGTAAAAACGGACACACTTCTGCAAGATTGAGTACCAAGAAATTTAGTCATAACCAATCGGCCAACCCAACCTATATCGAAATGAGGGATGGTTTGAAAGTAGAGTTTTTTGATGATAGCCTCAAGGTACAAAGCACCATGACAGCCAAGTATGGAAAATATTTTGAAAAAAATGGCAATGTTCTCGTTCGAGATAGCGTTATCATTACCAATATCAAAAACGAAAGACTGCAAACTGAAGAATTAGTTTGGAATGAAAAATCAAGAAAATTTTTTACAGAAAAATTTGTGACCATCACCACACCGACTCAGGTGATTTATGGTGATGGCTTGGAATCAAACCAAAGTTTTAGTCAGTATAAAATTGTCAATATCAAAGGAATTGTTGGGATAGAAAAAAATGCGATGCCATTACCCTAAGATATTATCCACTTACATTAAAATCTCTTAAAGCATCATTCAGACTAGTTTTTAAATCTGTACTTGCTTTGCGTTGGCCAATGATTAAGGCACAGCCCACTTGATATTCTCCTGCAGGAAATTTTTTCGTATAACTACCTGGAATTACCACACTTCTTGCTGGCACTCTGCCTTTATACTCGATAGGTTCAGAGCCACTGACATCAATAATTTTAGTACTCTGAGTTAATACCACATTAGCACCAAGCACTGCTTCCTTTTCAACAATCACACCTTCAACAACGATACAGCGAGAGCCAATAAAACAACCATCTTCGATAATCACAGGACTTGCTTGTAAAGGTTCTAACACGCCGCCTATGCCCACACCGCCACTTAAATGAACATGTTTACCAATTTGTGCGCAACTACCTACAGTAGCCCAAGTATCTACCATAGTACCTTCGTCGACATAAGCACCAATATTTACGTAGCTAGGCATCAGCACCACATTTCTAGCTAAGAAAGCGCCATATCTAGCAACTGCATGAGGTACAGCTCTAACACCTATAGATGCATAATCTGATTTTAATTTCATCTTGTCATAAAACTCAAAAGGTGGAAGCTGAAAAGTCTCCATTTGACGGATAGCAAAATACATGAGAATCGCTTGCTTGACCCATTCATTCACCACCCAATTTCCATCTGAAGGAGATGCCACACGTAAACGACCTTTATCTACCTCTTCCATCACTTCATTGATTGCTTGAATATATTCGGGTTGTTTAAGTAGTTCTCGGTTGGCCCAAGCTTCGGCTATTTTTATTTCGTGATTCATGATCTTGATTTTTTTGCAAACATAGTCAAATAGAAATTTATTTTGAAGTGTTTGAAATAATTGATGCGCTAGTTTATGTAAAATTCCAAGTTATACAATCAGCATAGAAATTTTATGATTATCCGCAAAGATACCCTAATGTTTTTCCACTTTTGCCATGACGCAAAAGTTGAGCAAAAAGTCTAGGCTGAAGATTCTTGGCATAAAAATAATTTCATCTACGCCACTTTTATCTGAACTCGCACATAATGATTTTCTCCATATAGCAACATTTGCTAGTGCTCAAACAGTGGATAAAAGTTTGGCTTCGATTTCAATATTTTTAACTGCCTCGAATCTTAGGCCGTCTATTTAATGAAGTTTATTTTGCAATATATTGTTATTAGATAATTGACATCTGTGTTCATTAGTTTAATAAGGTAGTTTAATACCGATTGGAATTTTGTAGTAGACCAATTTTTCGCACCTCAAATTGTTCCTTACAAAATAAC
>JAGNOY010000241.1 GCA_017989935.1 Chitinophagaceae bacterium | reverse complement strand
TTCTTTTTTAGACACTGAGGCAATTTTCTGATAAAAATCTACTTCGGTTTCTAGCAAGTGGGTAATTTCTTGAACTGGCAATGCAACCTTGATTTTGGTTCGGCGGGTTGCATAAGTATACACGCCAAAAATAATTCCAAAAAAGATCAGTAACCAAATGATTGCCATAAGGTAAATGTATTTAATTTTCTGTTCTTGGCAATCATTGAAAAGCAGGTTTCGAAGTAAAATGTATGGATACAGAATTTATGTTCATTGAATCCGTTGAATGTATTATTTTCGCCTTCTCAATATAAGTACTATGGGATTAAATAAAGTTGTTCAGGATGCGCATGAAGCAGTGAAAGATATTCAGGATGGTATGACCATCATGTTAGGCGGTTTTGGCTTATGTGGCATACCAGAAAATAGTATCGCAGCCTTGGTAAAAAAAGGCGTGAAAAACTTAACTTGTATTTCGAATAATGCAGGGGTAGATGATTTCGGGATTGGTTTAATGTTGCAACAGAAGCAAGTTAAAAAAATGATTTCATCTTATGTGGGAGAGAATGCTGAATTTGAGCGTCAGTTGCTGAGCGGGGAGTTAGAAGTTGAATTAATTCCTCAAGGCACTTTGGCTACAAGATGCATGGCTACTGGATACGGGATGCCTGTGATTTATACCCCAGCGGGTGTGGGTACTGAAGTAGCAGAAGGTAAAGAAACAAGAAAGTTTACGATGTATGGAGAAGAAAAGGAGTACTTGATGGAGAAGGCATTTGAAAGTGATTATGCGATTGTAAAAGCATGGAAAGGAGATACTCAAGGCAACTTAATCTTTAAAGAAACAGCCCGAAATTTTAATCCAATGATGGCGATGGCAGGAAGAATCACGATTGCTGAAGTAGAGGAATTAGTTGAGGTTGGAGATTTGCATCCGGATGAAATTCATACACCCGGCATTTTTGTGCATAAGATATTTAAAGGAACAAACTATGAAAAGCGCATAGAGCAAAAGACTGTGAGAAAAAAAGAAGCTTAAAACTTTTTATCATAGGCCACCTTTTAAAGGTGGTCTTTTTTTTGTCATTTCAAACAATTTTAAAAAATACGTATTTTTACGTATAGTTTGAATGAATACGCCGTACTACTTTTGTATTGCGATCGGGGAATAAGTCTAGCAAAATCCATAACCAAATTGCCAAACGAAAACCTCACATAAAGCCTTGGTCTCTACCAAATTACAACCAATCAGACCAACCTGTGTTTAAGTGCAAAGACAACTATCCCGATCGCATTTTTTACTTGTAATTTTTCCTGGATATTGAGTTTGTGTTGTTCGACAGTTCGTGGGCTTATAAACAATCTTTCAGCAATTTCTTTGGCGGTGAGTTCTTCGCATAATAATTTAATGATTTCAAGTTCCTTGTCTGTGATATTAGGTCGACTTACTTTTTTATAATTATTTCGTTGCAAGGCTTCGCGTAAATTTGCAAAGGTTTTTTTACAGTAGTAAGTTTCTTTTTGCATCACCTTGTGGATGGCCTCTATGATTTCTTCTTTGTCGGCATTTTTAACCAAATACCCATTGGCTCCAGCTTCGAGTATATCTATAATAAATTCCGATTCGTCAAACATTGATAAGCAAATGATACCAACCTCATTATCTTCTTTCCGAATAATTTGGGTGGCTGCAATACCATCCATTTCAGGCATTTGAATATCTGTCAAAATTATATCGGGCTTGTGCAACCTATACATATCTACTAATTCTTTGCCATTAGCTGACTTTCCTATGATATTAAATTCAGGAATTCTTTCGAGCAGGGCGGCAAGACCATCTACAAATAAGGGATGATCATCCGCTAATAAAATATTAATTTGATCCGTAAATTGAGTCATGTTAATTTAATGGAATTAGAATGTCAAAACTTGTTCCTTTGCCGGGCATAGAGACTAAAGAAAATTTACCTTTCAATAAATCAGTTCTTAATTTAAGGCTTTGCACACCCACGCCTTTGCCCTCCTTAGCCATGAGATTTGTATCAAAACCTTTGCCGTTATCTGCAGTACTTAATTGTAAATTTTGTGCATTACATTGAAGTTTGATTTTTAATTGACTGGCCTCGGCATGTTTCAGGGTGTTTTGAATTATTTCTTGTATCATTCTAAAGATATGTACGCCTTGTTCTTGATTGATTTCATTATGACAATTATTTTCTAATTCAATTTTCATGGGTTGAATTTTATTCAATTGATGAATATATTCTTGAATGGCATGTCCAAGTTTTTTTCGAATAAGTAAGTTAGGCATCAGGTTAAATGAAATAGATCTGATATTGGAAATCATATCGTCAATATGCTGATTAGTTTGTACTAATTCATGTCGACTTGCTTCATTTTTTAAATCAAGTGTATTGATTTGCAATTTAATAGCTGAAAGTACCGGATTGATGTCGTCATGCAGATCATTGGCTATTCGAATTCTTTCATTTTCAATGGCTGAAAGTAAATCACGCATATGTTCTTGTTGCAGGATTCTTTTTCTTTTATGTTGTTGAATGATAGAATATAAAAAGTATAATAAAATTGAACCCACAAGAAAAGTGGCAATAAGAACGGCTACATAAATATTTTTTTCTTGGGTATCCATAATATGGCCAATGCAATCACTAAATGAATGATTAGGTTTAAGAAAATTTTGATGGTAAATACATGATGTAGAAAATCAGCACTCAATTTGAGGTTAAATATAAAAAAACTTTCTACCAATATACACATTGAAAAAAATAAGATTAAACTGAAGCTGATAATAACGCGATGATTTTTTAATAAAGGAATATCGCTTTCGATAAATTGTTTATTGACTTGATCGATACAACCTAGGACAATCGTAAAATTAGAGAAAATGATAAAGATTGAATTGAATTCGAAGATTGTTTTAAAATAAACCAAGCTAAGTATATACATGATTAATCCAAGAATGAGCATACAAATAAAACGATTCTTTTGTTGGTACAGTCCCCAATGTTTTAATTGAAAAAGAAGCAATGAAAATTCGAAGATTAAAAAAATATTCGATCCAAGATTACTGATTTGAGCGCTTCCTGAGAAATAGTATAAACACTCATTCAAGAATCCAAGAATAAAGTAGATGATTAAGAAATGAATATCCTTTGATGCAACTTTAAAACGAATCAATGAAGTAATGACGGGAAATCCTATACTTAAACTTAATATAAATATAAGAAAGGCGGACATTTTACTGATTAATCTGTGAAGGGGCAGGGCAGTTGATTGGACAACGTTGGGCTGTTTGAAGTAACGTAGGGTCAGAAACCTGTCTTATGGCAAGATCTAAATCATTGCCTTCTTGGTCAACACCAGTTGCAACAAGAACAACCAGATTATTATCATCCATGCCATAATAAAAACGAATACCAACACATCCTTTTTGATTCAATACATTGTTTAATGCAGTGGCGTTAAAAGATTCTGCTTTAGGTAAAATATCTTGTCCTTTATACTTGCCGTCCACAATTTCTGTTCTATGACTTTGGTATTTTAAGATATAGTTTCTTGCTAGATCTTTTGAAATGATATGAGTTCGGTTTAATAGGTCTTGGCTTAATTTGCTCATTGGTTTCTTAGTTTTATTATTGCTATTGGTTATGGAATTCATTGGTTCAGCATTAAGCGGACAAATCTTCTAGAGCTAACTTAATTCTTTTTACAGCTTCTACAAGTTTGTCCATAGAAGTAGCATAAGAAATACGGATACAATTTGGATCGCCAAATGCATCTCCAGTCACGCTGCTTACTTGTGCTTTATCAAGCAAATACATACAAAGATCTTCGGCGTTTTCTATTCCTTTTTTCCCAAAGAAATAGGTTACATCAGGAAAAACATAAAAGGCTCCAGGTGGGTTATTTACCTTTAAGCCTTTGATTTCACGGAGTGCGCCAACTAAATAATTTCTTCTTTCAAGAAATGATTTTTGCATATCCAAAGTGGGTTGCATGTCTCCACTTAATGCAGTAATTGCGGCTCGTTGAGTTATAGAATTTGGGCCAGAAGTAAATTGACTTTGAATTTTTTCTGAAGCTGTAATTATTTGTTCATTTGCTGCCATATAACCTAGGCGCCAACCCGTCATTGCATAGCCTTTAGATAATCCGTTAATGATGACAACTCTGTCTTTTATTTCAGGAAATTCAGCAATACTTACATGTCGGCCAGTAAAGTTGATATATTCATAAATTTCATCAGAAATAATATAAATCTGAGGATGTTTCATAAATACCTCCACTAAGGCCTTTAATTCATCA
>JAGNOY010000240.1:1816-4319 GCA_017989935.1 Chitinophagaceae bacterium | reverse complement strand
ACGCCTGATTCAGTTCTCAAATATTGCTCATAAGGGCTTTTTTCAGCTTTTTCTCTATCGTAAGAGACACCCAGTTTTTCAGCTATTTCGAGCCTGTAATCGTCCAAATCGTCGTCTAAGACAAATGACTGATCTAAATACTCTACGATCATATTTTTAACACCTGCCTTAACTACTGACTTACAGTTTACAATGTCCATTAGTAGGTCTGCTGTATCCATATCGAAACCTAGTTCGACAATTCTATTAGTACATTGATCTTGATCAATGCTTTCTTCGATTACCCAAAGGTTAAGAATGTCAATTACTTTTTTGAATAATTGTGATGTCATGATTATTGAGTTATAAGGTTAGTAATTCTGAATGAACGCCACTGCGCTTTACCTTCTACCATTTCGACGAATCGAACGAAACCGCTTGCAATGGTATCAAGACCACCTGTAAGAACTGCAACCGCTTCACGGTACTCACCAGTCTCTTTAGCGAATACAATCGTTGTTGCTTTACCAGCACTGATTTTGATAATAAGCCATGCTTTTTTTAGAGCCTGACTGAAGTTGGTAGCGAAGCCACCTTTAAAAATTTGCCAAGCTGCTTTAAAAACTTTGGCTTGAAATTTGTTTGTGTTACTCATGATGTGTACTTTTGTTGTTATTGTTGTTATTGTTGTTGTTGGTGATGCAAAGGTAAACTCTTTACGTAAATCAAGCAACTATTTTAATGAAATAATTAAAAATAATTTTACATTTTTTATTCAATAATATATAAATGTCTATAAAACAAGGTGATATATTAAGGTCGATAATGTCAGAAAAAAATATTTCTGTCTCTGAATTATCAAGAAGATTGAACTTGAGTAGGGCCGCTATTAATAATTATAGTAACACTGAAACATTTCAGGTTGATGTTTTTGATAAGATTGTAGTTGCTTTAGGTGTTTCACCTGAATATTTTTTAAATTATAATATACCAGATCAACCATTAAAAACAATACCAGAAGACCCTAACGGCAAAGAAATACCATTTTTTAATCAAGAAGTGTACGGAACAATATCTCCTGTACTCGATGACTATATTACTATGCAACCATACGCAATTAAAAAAATACCAATGTTCATGTCTGCCGATGGGGCAGTCCAGGTCAAAGGCCACTCAATGAAAGGATGGTTTTATTAGCTTCTACAGCCAATTTCAACGCTTTTTTTCTTAATTCTAACTGTGATGTTGTCATATTAACTATTTTTTTTAAACGATTCTTGCTTTAAAATATTCCCCTATGACCCCTTCTTTTCCCTATATAATAACAATAGATCATCAGTAAGCTTGTTGATCCTTCCAGAGTTATCACTTGACATCTTAAAAAGCATATCCACCCGTTCATTACTCACACTTAACTTTGTAGTCAATTCCGTAATATTGGTATTTATACCTTTAAGTTGGTCCAGCACCTGCATGATATCATTTTCAATCTTGATATCAATCTGATCTTCTGCCTTACTTTTCTTTGTAAAATATCCTTCAATGAGCTTGGAAGCTATGGTCATTCCAAAGAATCCTGCTATTCCTAATAATAATGTTGTTAGATCAATCATCTGAACCAATTTTTTAATTTACTACAAAAACTTTTACTCTTAACTTCCACATCTTGCACCACAACGTCTTTTTCTAAGAAATGGGAAACAATACCCAGTACATCAATAAAACCGTGTCCATCCTTATGTGGCCCTTTCTCAATGTCGATGGTATATTGTTTTGCTATTTCCATAAATTGGGCAAAACCCAAGTCAGGCTTTATTTCCAAGATCGTAGCGATTAGACCAGAAACAAATGGTGTTGCCATTGATGTACCGGATAATTCTCCATACTCATTATGTGGAAAGCTCGAAGTAATAAAAGTACCAGGGAAAACAAAAGTTACTTCACCTGCACTGCTATAAGTTGCGACAGTAAGTTTTCCGTTTTTCAACTCCAATGCACCGACAGAAATTACTCCTTCGATGTCTTTAGAATAGGCAGCTGGATAATCTGTTTCCCTTCCATCGTTACCGCTTGCAGCCACAAAGAACCCTCCTGAAGCGCAAAACGACTTGATAGCTTTCAATATTCTGCTATCGGATGTGTCAGAGCCTATCGAAGCATTTATTACCCTATATTTTGACTTTGAAGCCTGATCTATGGCATTTGCTATCCATGTACCTTTTCCTGTGCCTGTGGCACTAGATAAAACCTTGGCCATTGCAAGCTGGCATGATGGAAACAAACCGTATATTGCACATGCAATTATACCGCCTACATGGTGCCCATGCATACCACTTTGACCATCTTCGTCTGTAAATTCCCATATTTCTTTAATGGCAGGATCTAGGGTATCATTGGTTACTTTGGCAGTATCGTCAATAACCCACACTTTGCCTTTTATGTGTTTTACCTTTACTCTGACATCTTCAAAGTTCAGATGATTATGGTACCATTGTTTTTCATGGAGCGTAACATTTCTGGCACC
>JAGNOY010000240.1:0-1716 GCA_017989935.1 Chitinophagaceae bacterium | reverse complement strand
TAAACTTACTTTTAAATAATTCAAAATTTGGAGCCTATGGTCATAACCATTCAGACCACCGTTAATTCTTCGGGTTATCGCTCTACAATCGTCCATGTCTGCAAGATCATTTAGCTTTCGGGAACGCCAAAAATATAAGGCTGCCATCATTGCGTCAGGGACATTCAGCAACTTCTCTGGAAACGCCACATAATCAACCCCTGTGGCAACTGAAAGAGCCTTGTAATTATCCTTAAATGTAGTTTGAATGAAACCCCTACCCCTGTAATTCCATCCATCGTTTTTGGTGTCATTTCCAAATTTTCCACCATATACTTTATTCGCTATCTTTTCAGGCTGCCTTGCATACTGTACCGCTGTAATGATATTAAAGTGTTTCGGAAATACAACCAATAGCCTTGCCGCTGAGTAGTTCATATTTTCTTCGATAGGCATCAGATTAGATTCGTGGATCATTTGCGCCCAAAAGTGGCACCTACGCAAATGAGTATTTATTCCATTCTTTTCTAGTAATGTCCTGTAATTTCTCTCAAGACTATAAATACGACTAAGATTGATGCTTACAGATTTTACACTGTAAGCATCATGAGAGAAAAAAGAAAGTATGGAACGCAAAACCCTCATGGCAACTTATCTGATTCTTTTACCTGCTCTGATCTCAAATCTTTGATTAGAGCTAAACTGGCTTATGATAAATAAAACCGTACCTATTAGCACTTCCAAAGAACCTGTGGTCATAGCCCAATTTTCAGCAAGGTAAACCAATACATTTTGGATGTTTCCAAGTATCGGAACTTTGTCAAAAACACCAAGTGCTAAAAGCGAAGCTAATATTGCAAGCACCTTTCTAAGTACCGAAAGTATCTGTTCGTACAGAATCGTTCTTTTGTCAGCACTAGAAACGCTCTTTGAAGCAAATATTGGAGACGAAAACAGAAAGTACGCAAATACTACAAATAGGACCGAAACGAGCCAAGCAGGAACCCCTACTTTAATGAGAATGAAACTCACTAAGAAAGCAAGTAGAACGGTAAACCAATTGTTTGAAAATAAATTATTCATGTTTATAAATTATGAGTGAAAAAAGTTTTGAGTATAAAAGAAGAAAAACATTCTGTCGTTATCGGGTCTGTGGTGCATGGGTCTGGCTGAATATCCATGTCAAAAGAAAGTATGGTACCATCAGGATTTTGGACAACCAAATTAAACTCCATGTTTACTGGCAATTCTGAAAAGTCAATGATTGGTTTTTCATTGTCAAAGTCTGTGATATATTCGATTTCAAAACAAAAATTGCCATTCGTCAGAATGAGATTGTAAGTTCCTGCAATAGGCAGTTCGATAGGCAGTTCCTGAAAGCCGCAAATATCAAATTTGCCAAGGTTGTATATTTTTGATGGTGTGCAACAACTCATATTATACCTTTTCAGTGATTAGATACCCGAAAAGGATTCCATACATCAGGCATATCCAAGAGACACCATACCCCAATATTCCAATAAGTGCAATAATTGCACAAGTCCATACAGTCATACAATATTTACAATCTAAGAGACCAATGATAAAAGATTTGGTAGAAATAAAATCATAGTGTTCTTGCAACTTTTGATGACCTTCTGAAATACCATAGTCACTCACATCTGGCATATTGAACCCCAACTTGTACGCTATCATGTACTTTACCTTCCATAATATACCACCATAACACATGAAGTC
>JAGNOY010000239.1 GCA_017989935.1 Chitinophagaceae bacterium | reverse complement strand
CCTTTACAGAATTATGAAGCTTGGCTAAAACAATGGATACTTGAAGATCATAAAGAATGGAAAAATAATGTCTACGGACAATGTAAAAGTTGGTTAGACAATGGCCTTCAATCACGTGCCATGACGCGCGATAGTCAATGGGGGGTAAAAGTACCGTTACCCGATGCAGAAGGCAAAGTGTTATATGTTTGGTTCGATGCACCGATTGGATATATCTCTGCCACCAAAGAACTCACTTCACAATGGTCTGATTATTGGTGCAACGATGATACCAAACTTGTTCATTTTTTAGGGAAAGACAATATTGTATTTCATTGTATCATTTTTCCTGCTATGCTCAAAGCACATGGAAATTTTGTACTCCCAGAAAATGTGCCTGCAAATGAATTTTTAAATATCGAAGGAGAAAAAGTAAGCACAAGTCGTAATTGGGCTGTTTGGGTGGATGAATATTTAAAAGATTTTCCAGATATGCAAGATGCATTACGCTATGTGCTTATCGCCAATGCACCTGAAAACAAAGACAATGATTTTACTTGGAAAGATTTTCAAGAACGTGTCAATAGCGAGTTGGTAGCCATCTTCGGAAATTTTGTCAACAGAGCTTTTGTGCTCATGCATAAATTATGCGGAGGCAGAGTACCTGCATTTCATGAAGAACAAAAAGATGCTTTAGACGATTTACTGTATGAAAAAATTGTCAATACCAAAAAGATCGTATCAGATTGTATCGACAATTACAAAATGCGTGAAGGTCTTTTTGCCGTCATTGACTTAGCCAGAGAAGGCAATAGATATTTGCAAGAAAAAGAACCTTGGAAAAAAGGCGACGACCAAAAATCTATCGATAATTGTTTGCATTTGAGCTTGCAATTATGCGCCAACTTAGCGGTGTACATGCAGCCATTTTTACCTTTCACTGCACAAAAACTTTGTAAGATGATGAAGGTTGTAGATCGTATGTTAGACTGGGAAAATGGTGGCAGTTTGAAATTACTCAAAGCGGGTTATCCTTTACCAGCACCAACTTTGTTGTTTCAAAAAATAGAAGATGAACAAATTCAATTTCAAATAGAAAAATTACAAAGTGGCTTGATTGTTTCTGCACAAGAACAAAAAGCAAACAACTCGGAAATAGAAGCAACACCTTTGAAACCTAGCATAGAATTTGGCGATTTCGAAAAAATAGATTTGCGCGTGGGAAAAATTATTCATGCAGAAAAAGTGGCTAAGGCAGACAAGCTTTTAAAACTGACTGTGGATCTTGGCTTCGAACAAAGAACTGTGGTGAGTGGCATTGCCGAACATTATTCGCCTGAAGAAATTATTGGCAAGCAAGTTACCTTGGTGGCAAACTTAGCACCCCGAAAAATGCGTGGCATTGAAAGTCAGGGAATGATATTGATGGCAGAAAACGAGGCTGGCAAATTAATATTTGTCAACCCTTCGATCGAGGCTGTTAATGGTTGTACTGTAAGATAATTTGTTTTTCAAATAGAATTTTATTTTTTTGCCCCCAACGAACTTTTTCGTCAAGTGTAGTTCCGTTTTGGGGACCCTAACTCACATTTGAACTAGCCTCGCGGCAAGGATAGTAGTGGAAAGCCCGCATCCCGCGCCCTGGCGGGAGAGGACTTGGAACGAATAGCCTGCCTGCCGCCCAAAATAAAATCATCAAAGCATTTAATCATCACTTCTATAAAATAAATATAACCGTGCAAAACAAATCAAGTAATTTTAATTGATCAATGCCTAATTATTTATTCATGTCGAATATAATTTCCTTACTAATTCAATCAAGAAGTTGGATTGCCTTAGCGGCTGCAAGTTTGGCCTTGGAAACTGATTTGATTCTGCTTGGCCACTTTCAATCACCCTTCTTTTATTCCGGTATTTTTTTCATGACACTTTTCGCGTATAACTTGTATTATGTAAGAAACTTTGCAAATAGGATGGCCACTGTGTTTGTAGGCATCTCGGGCATGGCTACAACCCTAATTTTAATCTTATTTCCGCATCTTTTTCGATGGAATATGATGTTAGCGATTGCAATTCTATCAAGCCTTTACATTATACCGATTGCGTTTTCGAAAAAACTTTCTTCATACAATTTTAGACTATCTCCTAATCTAAAAGTGGTGTTATTGATACTTGTGTGGCTAATTTCAACTACACTACTTTCAACAACTCATTCATTCACCAACTTACCTGATTTTATATTCTTGGCTTATAGAGCTAGTCTAGTAAGCATACTTTGTTTAGCGTTTTACATCAAAGATGAACTGAAACCAACAAACATTCACAATGCAACAAACATCATTCGATTTCTACTATTTGTTCAAGTATTCGCAGGCATTTATTTACACATTCAAGGCCATAATATATTAGGCATAGAATATATACTTTTAACTTGGGCACTCTTTCTATTAATTCAATATACTTTGAAGCATGGCAAATCTGAAAATTTTTACCTTATTTATATCGATGGCTTCATGATTTTGCATGCAGGTATTAGCTGTGCATTATATTTGCTTTTTAAATCAAGTTATCCATTATGCTAAATCTTGAAGATTTAATCCATAAAAAATCTCTGAACAATACAGGTTTCGATAATACAACAGGCAATACATCTGGTAGAATATTAAATAAGGACGGCACGAGCAATGTGATCAAAACTGGCATTCCGTATTTCAACAGAATTAGTTTGTTTCATACATTAATTAATTTAGCCCTTGGGTATTTTTTAGTGTTTGCCATGATTTGTTTTGTAGTTGCTAATATATTTTTTGCAAGTATTTATTATCTCATAGGCGTGCAGCACATCGGAATACCCACCAACATAAGTGCTCAAGAGCAATTCGTAAATTGCTTTTTCTTCAGTGCACAAACAATTACCACGGTGGGTTATGGGAATATGCACCCCGACTCTATCGCCGCCAATTGTGTAGCTACTTTTGAATCTGTTTTTGGATGGATGGCCTTTGCGGTTTTAACCGGTTTAATTTACGGTAGATTTGCCAAACCCAAAGCCTATTTACAGTTTAGTAAAAATGCCCTAATTGGACCTTACAAAGAGGGCAAAGCACTCATGTTTAGAATGGCACCCTATAAAAACAATACACTTACAGAAGCTGAAGTACTTATTAATATTTCTTTCAGAATACATGAAGATAATAAAGTAGTCAATAAATTTTTACCCTTACAAGTTGAGCTCAACAAAATAAGTTCACTTTCTCTCAACTGGACAGTTGTGCATGCAATTAATCAGGATAGTCCGCTTTTTGGTATGTGTAAAGAAGATTACGAAATCAATTCTACCGAAATCATGGTGTTTGTAAAAGCCTTTGACGAACATTTTTCAAACACTGTTCAACAAAGAACCTCCTACAATTTTGACGATATTGTGCATGGAGCCAAATTTGTACAAATGTTCAGACAAAGTGATAACAAAAATGCAACTATACTTGAATTAGACAAAATACATGATTATACACTTATGTAATTCGACATACTTATGAACTTTATCAAAAAATACGCCCTTCATCTTTTAGCTGCTCTATGTTTGCTATTATTGTTACTTCAGTATCTGTCGCAGCGATCAAGCTCCACCATTGCTATTGAGCCTGTGCCCAAGGAAGTAACCACACAGCAGTCGAGCCCTGCTTCTGAAGCTAATCCGTCAAGCGCCAGTGCCAAACCCTCACAATCATCCATCCCGAAAGCGGCTTTTGATATGTGGAATTATGTCAAAAAAAATCATCGTGCACCTAAAGGGTATGTCGGTGGTAGAGAATTCAAAAATAGAGAACGTATTCTTAAACAAAAGAATCAATACGGCAAATATATTCGTTATCAAGAATGGGATATTTATCCAAAACAACAAGGACGAAATCGAGGCGCTGAAAGGCTTGTAACTGGCAATGATGAAAGCGCTTGGTATACCGGAGATCATTATAAAACTTTTCAATCATTGCTCAATTAATTTTATGGCGCTCATACATCAATTCGAAAATAATTTCGCAATCAGCAATCGTTCTGATATCTATTTTGCCTTACTCAATGGCAGTTTAGCAAAGGATAAAGCCTCTTTTTACGAGCAAATAAATATCATTTTACGCATGCCCGACTATTTTGGCAATAACTTAGATGCACTCAATGATGCCTTGCATGATTTATGCTGGATAGACAATCAGCGCATATTTTTATTTATCGTCAACTCAAATGATTTGTTGCTTGACATGCCCGAATACAAAAATCAATTCAACTCACTATTGAAAGAAGTTGATAATGAAAATTTTGAAGTCTTTATTTGTTCATAAATACTCA
>JAGNOY010000238.1 GCA_017989935.1 Chitinophagaceae bacterium | reverse complement strand
TTGGCTGCTTGCTCCCCACCCATCACAGCAATTTTACCATTAGGCCAACTATAAATAAATCTTGGGTCATAGGCTTTTCCGCACATGGCATAATTTCCGGCGCCATATGAATTCCCGATCACAATATTAATTTTAGGCACTACTGAATTCGAGACTGCGTTCACCAATTTGGCACCATCCTTAATAATACCACTATGTTCGCTTCGACTACCTACCATAAAGCCAGTTACATCTTGTAAAAAAACTAAAGGAATTTTCTTTTGATTACAATTCATGATAAATCGGGCAGCTTTATCTGCACTATCATTATAAATCACGCCGCCCAATTGCATTTCATTCTTGCCACTTTTTACAATTTTTCGTTGGTTGGCTACAATACCGACTGCCCATCCATCTACACGGGCATAACCACACACGATAGTTTTGCCATAATCTTTTTTAAACTGATCAAATTCACTATTATCCACAATTCTTTCTATGACTTCTACCACATCATATTGTTTGTTGTTTTCGGCAGAAACCAATCCGTATATTTCCTTCATATCTTTGATTGGTGCCAAAGCCTTTACTCTATCAAATCCTGCTACTTCGGGCGCACCTAATTTATCGATAATTCGTTTCACTTGATCGAGACATTCCTTTTCAGTTTTGAACTTATAATCTGCAATACCGCTGATTTCAGTGTGTGTTACAGCGCCACCTAAAGTCTGTAAGTCAACATCTTCGCCAATAGCTGCCTTTGCCAAATAAGGACCGGCTAAAAAGATAGAGCCATTTTCTTCAACCATTAAAGTTTCATCGCTCATGATAGGTAAATAAGCGCCTCCGGCTACACAACTTCCCATGACAGCAGCAATTTGTGTAATGCCCATGCCACTCATGCGCGCATTATTTCTGAACATACGACCGAAATGCTCTTTATCAGGAAAAATTTCGTCTTGCATAGGCAAATAAACCCCAGCACTATCTACCAAATAAATCACGGGTAATTTATTTTCCATAGCAATTTCTTGCATACGCAAATTTTTCTTACCAGTAATTGGAAACCAAGCTCCTGCCTTCACTGTTTGATCATTCGCAACGATCACGCATTGTCGACCTTTTACATAACCGAGTCCAGCTACAGTGCCACCAGCCGGGCAACCACCATGTTCTTTGTACATTTCATACCCTGCAAAGGCCATTAACTCAATGAAATCTGAACCTTTGTCGATTAAATAATCTATTCTTTCTCGGGGTGTAAGTTTACCTTTTTCATGTTGCTTAGCAATAGCCTTCTCTCCGCCTCCTTTTTCGATGACAGCCAACTTTCTTTTCATGTCACTGACGGCTAACTTCATACCATCTTCGTTCTTATTAAATTCGAGATTTATTTTCTTTGCCATAATTTAAATTATTTTTTCTCCTAGTCAGCGCTTGTCTAGTTTGGCAACAAAGAAAAGATGTTTTAGTTAGAAAATCAAATAGGTAATACCGAATGCATAGTTGTATTTGAACATTGAATTGTGAGTCAGGCCCTATCACGCTGGCATACACCAAGATGGAAAACGAATAGACCAACTATTATGAATACTTTGATGGCATATTTATTTAAAGTCGAATGATGTGCAGAAGTAGGAAGCCGCGGCCACGATTGTAGTGGATAGCCCGCATTCCGAGAGGCTTAACGACATCGCAAACCACTTGACACATCATAGCCGAATCGGAAGAGGACTAGGAACGGAAAGCGTGCAAGCCGCCCAAAATCAATAAAACAACCTTGATATTCTAGTTCACATAAAAATTTACTGAACATGATGAATTACAACGAATCCAATTAGTTTTGCACTTTTACATACTATGAAGGTTTTTAAATTTGGAGGTGCTTCCATCGAAACTTGCGAAAGAGCCAAAAATGTGGTGAATATAATTCGTGACCATGCTGAGCAACCTATTTTGGTGGTAATTTCTGCAAAAGGCAAAACCACAAATGCTTTAGAAAAAATAGTTGACGCATATTATGCCAAAGAAAACGACAAGGCAGTTTTGGGCTTGGAAGAAATTGTGCAATCGCATAATGCTTATGCTTTAGAACTTTTAAAAAATGATCAACATCCTGTTTTTGATAAATTACGAGAATTGTATACCGAAATTGAATGGGTGTTGACTGAACCTTATGGAAGACCATATGATTACTATTATGATCAAATTGTAAGCATAGGAGAGCTGTTATCAACGAGTATTCTTCATGCCTTTATACAACAAGAAGGCTTAAACGCTGCATGGCTTGATGTAAGAGATGTGCTAAAAACTGATGATACTTATCGTGATGCCAATATTGAATGGGCAAGCACTGAAAATCTTATTCAAGCCTATTGCAACAAGACTTTTCATACGCATCAAATCATCATTACACAAGGATTTATAGGATCAACGGAAGAAAACAATACGGTGACCTTGGGTCGTGAAGGGAGCGATTATACAGCAGCAGTATTTGCAAATGTATTAGATGCTGAAAGTTTAAGTATTTGGAAAGATGTGCCCAGTTTGTTAAATGCTGATCCAAAAATATTTCCGAATACCCTAGCGATTCCAGAAATCACCTTTCATGAGGTGATAGAAATGGCTTTTTACGGTGCACAGGTTATTCACCCTAAAACAATTAAACCCTTACAGAATAAAAGTATTCCCTTGTATGTGCGATGCTTTTTAGATCCTTCTTTGCCAGGCACTTTAATACATCATAGCGACAAAGCAATTGCTTATCCACCTATCATGGTACTTAAAAAAGAGCAAGTTTTATTGCAAGTCAATACAAGAGATTATTCCTTTATTACCGAAGATAATTTGAGTAAGATTTATACGCTATTTCATGAATGTAAGGTCAAAATTAATCTGATTCAAAATGCGGCCATCAGCTTTGTAGCCTGCATAGATGCGAATATCGAGAAGATGGAAAAATTGATACTGCGATTACAAGAAACCTATGATGTCAAACGAAATGAGCATTTATTTTTGTTTACTGTCCGACATTATACCGATGAAGTATTGAATGAAGAACTTAAACATAGAACCATTTTATTATCGCAAAAAACCAGACAAACCATACAAATTATTGCGCAATAGAGGCTTAATTAAACATGGATTGTACTAACCATTATTGTTAATAGCTTGTCTTTTATTTTTCTGACTTATCTTTATATTATGACAAAAAAAAATGCCCCATTTTATTGTATAATAATTTGCCTATTGGCTTGCTTAACTAATCAATTGTTTGCCCAATCTCAAGGCAAAGTATACCTGCCATTTCAATCACCTGTGGTTACTAATAACGCTCTTCCACTTGGATCGCCATGGTGTGGTGGCATCAATGCAACTCAAATGAATTTAGCCGATTTAAATCAAGATGGCAAAGAAGATTTAATTTTATTAGATCATAATAAAAATGGCTTACTAAAAACTTTCTTGAATACAGGCTTGAATGGTGAAATCAAATGCGAATATCACCCTGAGTTCGAAAAAAACTTTCCTAAAATTGATGACTATTTATTGATGCTAGATTATAATTGTGATGGCATCACCGATTTATTTCACAAAGGCGTGTATGGCGTGGCTGTGTATAAGGGCTATTACCAAAGCAACGAATTAAAATTCACTTTCTACAAAGACCTTTTCTTCCCTGGATTTAATGGACCTGTGAATGTTTATGTACAACCTAGTGATGTACCAAGTATTTTAGATGTAGATCATGATGGTGATATCGATGTATTGGCATTTGATGTTTTAGGCGCTAATTTGGTTTACTACAGAAATATGGCAGTAGAAGATGGTCTTCCATGCGATACCATGAAAATGACTTATTTCGAAAAGTGTTGGGGTAAATTTTATCAAGGTATTAATCGGGAAGTCACAACGGGTATTACTTGTAAAGGCAGCGAAGGATCGAATAAAAAAACGCGTCATACCGGCAATTGTATTGTGCATTTCGATATAGATGGAGATCAAGACCTAGATATGGTAGGCGGAAATATTTCTTTTGATGATGCGCAAGTTTTGTATAACGGTGCTTCCACTTTAAGTGCTGATGTGATTATAGATCAAGATACCTTATACAACAAAAACGGGCATCAAGTGCAAATGCCTACATGGCCAGTACCTGCGCATTTAGATATTGATCATGATGGCGATAAAGATTTACTTTTCAGTGCGCATTTCGAAAACTTAAATTCTGCCAATTATCAAGCTGTTTCTTTCTACAAAAATACAGGTACAGACCTCTCCCCTAATTTTGTACACCAACACGACACACTATTAACCCCCGATATGATAGATGTAGGTTCTAATAGCTAC
>JAGNOY010000237.1 GCA_017989935.1 Chitinophagaceae bacterium | reverse complement strand
AATACACTTGCATAAAGGTAAGCGATAATTAAATATGAACTCCGGTGGTTTGCGTATTTTTCAGATACATCAAGAATAATTCAATAGAAATCGTTTGAATATATTTTTTATCAGAAGTTAGTTTCGTTAAAAATGGAGGGTTCGGTTATTCAGTCTTTGTTTTCTTTTTATTGCGCTTTACTTCTAGGGCTTGCAAAATCAAAAATTCATCATCAGTCAATTCATGTTCATCTATCTTCACATCCTCGTTGAGGGCAATAAATGTTTCACTCTCTAACTTCAAATTCGCAGGCAAAGAAGCATTCATGACTTCGCCTTCGGTACACATATAGTAAGAAGCCATCCAAGTCCAAAGTTTGATTTGCGATGCAGTTACAATAGGTTCTTCGTTTAAAATACATCGGATAGGTTTTACTGCATAGACTTCAGGCGCTTGTGTATGAATTTTTTTTACAATGCCACTATACACTTTTCGCTTGCCTAATTGAACTTCTACACGCTGTCCAACCTTGATTTGTTCTTGCAATTCTATGGGTACTCCATAGGTGTAATTTCTTTCAAGGGCTAGGGGCAATATGATATCAGCGAATAATTTCATGTTTGTAAATGGGTTGCTTGCCAATGTGTAGCAAATTCCCACACATCTTTGGGTGAGTGCTTTCTGCAAAAATCAAGACAATCTTGCATATAAGCTTGCGTAAAATCTTTTAATTGGTCACCAGCCTTTTTATCAAATGCTAGATGCGAGATGCTAGGTAAAAATACGGCTCTATTAAAACCAGGGCTGATTACCCATAATTTTGAAGGATGAATTCTGTCAGGGGTATCTAAAAAAAGTACGGGCAAAATATCAACTTCTTGCATTAAGGCTAAGGAAAAGCCACCTGATTGAAAAGGCAGCAATTCGGTTTGTGCTGTATCCTTAAAAGTACCTTCTGGAAAAATCAACATAGAGTTTCCTTCTTCTAGTTCTTTTTTCATTTTTCTAAGACTAGCGGCTCTGGCAGTCATAGAACTTCTGTCTACTGTAATTACCACACTTCTATAAATGATACCATAAACTGGCGCTTTTTCAAGTTCTTTTTTGCCTAATGATTTAAATACTTGTGGAATTGAAGTATATACTATGGCCGCATCTAAAAATGATTGATGATTAGCCATAATGATATAACTTTTAGAAAAATCTATTTGACTTCGATGATAATTTTTTGCTATAAACCCAATTAATATAAACCATAAATTACTGATAGCTTTTAATAGAATAAACATACCATGATCTTTAATCCGATTAGGAAATAGCATCAAGATTAATGTGATGGGGAAAGAAATCAAGATCACGACTACAAAAAGTATAGTCACATAAATTACATAAGGTAGGCGTATAAAATTTTTCAGCAAAGCAGCAAGATTATTGAATGAAGGCTGAATCAATTACAGGTTCAGTAGGTGCTTCTTTATCTTTTATGTCTTTTAGTTTTTTTGCTTCAACAGCCAAATCTAATAATTGTATTAAAGCATTTTCAGATTCGTTGGCAAAGCGTAAATTGCCATCTGTGATTACAGCACCTTTCTTCATTTGTCCGCCATGCATTTCAACATAGTTGATTAAATTTTTAGCTTTATTCAATAGAGCTTGTTCTTGCGCATTGTCAGCTTCGATAGGAATCACCTTTGTTAGTTTTTTAATGTCCATATAAAAAACAAAAGGGTTAGAAGATAATTTGTCCCAAACGCCGGCAGGCAGATTTTTACGAATATCATTTTTGCCTTCTAAAAATGAATTCACGGAGTTTGGTTGATTAGAAAAAGCCAAATACTTATCTGTACACACGATATCAGTCATAGGTCCGCCATCAGCCATTACATAGCGATCGCCCATTTTGTTTAGTAACTTATTTTTTACACCAATATTCATGAGGTCTTGCATAGCTTGTTTATCGCCCACACGCATCCCGCAAAATACTTGCATGTCAGTAAGTCCTGCAATGCCTCCTTGTAAATTAGAACTAGAGTCTTTCATGTTTACATCACTCACAGCAAAAACAATATCTCCTTTAAAAGCTTTTTGTATTTGATCTAAACTAGTACCTGCCAAACCAAGGCCCATATTTGCAAGTCCATCTAAGCCAAATAATTTCAGAAAATCTCTAATCATTTCTACCTTAAGTTGCATACCCATAACCATCATCACGTCTTTGCCTGGCAATTGCTTAATCATGTCCATATCTAGCTTGTTGCCAGCAGATTTTTTATAAATGTCTGCCATTTCTTTAGACATATAATAAGCCATATTAGCTTCGATATTACCTTTTTCGAAATCGTAGCCCGAAGCTAAGGCTGCATCTTTGAAATAATCTTTTTTCATGAAAGGGTTGGAGCCTGCAGTCATGTTTTTCTCTAAAATTTGTTGATAGTTCAGCCATAGACTGATATCATGATGATCATCCAACAAAGATTTAAAATGTGCATTCGATTCAATAGAGTTTTCGTCCTTTAGGCTAAAAAAAGACTTCAATTGACTCTTGATTTCTGCCTCGCTTTTCATTGAAATACCCATGCCTAATGAATCTGTGGCAGTTGTATTCATTTGTTGTAATGGAAAAAATAAAGCTGCGTCATCATTCCATGCTGCTACAACCATAGATTCTATCGTGCAACTTTTATAGCCTTCAAGTTTATCAATTGCTTGATTAGGATAATTTTTTACAATGAAATCTTCAAAGGTTTTGGCATTTTCCATACCAGCAAGAATGCACACACTTGCTTGGCCATTTTCTAGTCTGTTCGAAAATACAAATACACTTGAGTTTTGTTTCAGTCCAATGCTAGAAATATCTTTGGCGGCATTTTTAGAGGATTCGTTTTTCAAATTCTTCATCATGTCTTTGAATAATTCGCTGCCTGTAACCGCGTTCCAAATTAATTTCTTCCCCATTTTATCTAAATCAATGGCTAACACCATTTGTGAATCTTTAGGAATGTATTTAGCATGTTTGGGAATTTTGTTACAGGCTGTAAAAGCCACAAATAGCAAACAGATAAAAATCAAAAGGCGATGAGTGCGTATCATAAAAAATAATTTGTTTCAAAGATATTTATTTTTTGCAGACTTAAGTTTCAAAGTTGTATAAACGGTTCATTGGTAGTTTGATTTGAATTAATGATGTTTTTTGGGGGTGCCCTTTCGGCGGCATGTTAGGTGCACATATATGCATTGGGCAATCGCCTCAAGGTCGGGCTGTACACTCCAAGGCCCTGAAAGAAAAAGTATTCTCTAAGTTGTTTTAGTTTCAGGGCGCTTTCCGTTGCCATCCCTCACCCGGGCATTGATTTGATTTGAATATTCTGCCATACCGCAAGCGTCTCGCTTGTGGATTCTTCATCATAGCGTCACGTTATTCATAGAATACCCCCCGAAGATTCTACTGAAATTTGCACATTTTACTTTTCAATCATCAAGATATCATGTTAAGGATAGTGCAGAAATCTGTTGTTCTACGAAGCGGCCTCGCTTCGTAGTTTTATATTATTGCTTTCAGCAATAAACGCAATCATGCTAAGGAAATTTGTCTATAATAATAGTTCTGTGAGACATGCAGACTAATCAAAGACACTTCCCAAAATAGGTTGTTGTGTATTAAGAGAAAGATTTTATTTTCAAGAGAGCTTCAAATTATGCTACTGTGGAAAGTATTTTTAAGTTAGCGGCAATCAAAAAGAACGCTTCAAAACAAGAATTCATCAAATGGATACTTAAATTTGTAGAAACCTAACGTTATGTCAACAATTGATTAAAAAAAACAACTTATTAGTCAGATACAGATAACAGAAGACCAAGAAATATTAGAATGGATGTTAGGACTTTTAGCACAGCAAGTCAATCAAACTGAATTGTACGACTTGAATGTTGAACAAATAAAAGCAATCGATAGAGCTGAAGAACAACTTATTAGAGGTGAATATTACTCAGAAGACGAAGCAGATAAAATGACTGACGAATGGTTAAAAAGATAGTTTGGATTAAAGAAGCCATAGATAATAAATTTGATATACTCGATTATTGGGCAAACAGAAATAAATCTAAATATTTATAGTCAGAAACTAAATAGACTTTTCAGTGATACTACAAAACTCATTCAAAGATTTCCGAATTTAGGAAGAGCCACAAAACTAAAGGATGTTAAAAGCATTCAATGTAAAGAATACTTGATTTTTTATAGAGAATCAGAATACTTAATATTTATTTTACATATTTGGGACGGAAGGCAAAATCCGACAAAGAGAAACTTTTAGATAACAAATTGCCAGCCACCAACTATTCGGTATGTTCCAAAATAAACAC
>JAGNOY010000017.1 GCA_017989935.1 Chitinophagaceae bacterium | reverse complement strand
TTATTACATTTAAAGCATTATCAGAAGCAATCCATAACTGACCAATACTATCTTGTGCTATTTGATACAAGTAATTATCATTTAAGCCTTTTCTTTTAGTATAATGTGCGATCCTTGATTGATTGATAGCAAATAAGCCATTCCCTTTAGTCGCAATATATATTGTGTTAGCAAGACAAGTTATTTTTGAAATAGCGCTGCTTAAATTAGCTTCATATTGAAACTTATCCTCTATGATAGAATATTTGAATATTTCACCTTTCGAAGTTCCAATGAGTAAATGGTTTTGATAGGAAAATATTTCAGTAACATTTAATAATGAATCAAATTTCAGTTTTTTCAACTCGCTACTATTCCAATAATATAATCCTTGAGAAGTTCCTACCCAAATGGTATTCTGTGGATCTACACAAATAGCTTGAAAATTTTGAGTATCATCTTTGAGTTTCGCGTAAGATAATTGAGCAGAATATCCAAGGAAAAGTATGGTGATAAATATTTGGTATTGAACTTTCAACTTGTTCTCATGATTTTTTTAAAATACAATTCACTTTGATTTGAATTTCTTCAGCTAATTTTTTATGAACCAATCTTGGTATTTTAATATTAAAGTCGGGTAAATTTAATTTAAACTCGCTATCAATTCTTATTTCAGCATTAGAAGCAATATGAAGAATTGCTTGCAGAATAAAATCTTTTTCTACACCATGCAATTTAAATCTCCCCTTTGCTCTTACTTTATAATCACCAATTTTTGAAAAATTAATATTTTCTACTAAGTGACCTGAAAAAAAAGCCTCAGGGTACTTGGTACTTTCTACATAATTTTCTTCAAAATGTTCAGATTGAAGTTCGCTATTAAACCCTTGAAAACTATTCATGGGTACAGCAAAGCTAAATTCGTTTGTGTTAGCATCAAACACACCACGAAGTGATTTTGAATGCCCACGTATTAGCTCTAAACTTGTATTTGAGGTAAAGGAAATATGACCATCCTTACATGAATAATTTGCATGATCTTGCAAAAAGGAGAAATAAAAAAATAGGCTAAGGAGAAATGGCATGCTGTAAATGTACACAAATAAAAAAAGCCACAATCATAGATATTGTGGCTTAAACTAGTTTTTTTCCTATTCTATCTTATTAAGGAAATATCTCCTTTATAAGTTTCTATCTGTTGATCTCTGTACCTTACTTTGATAATATAATGATAGATTCCTACTTCTGCATTTCTCTCTTTATAAGTTCCATCCCAACCACCATTTAGTCTATTATCATGAGCGACTTCATTTCCCCAACGATCAAAAATTGACATATCTAATCCAATAGCATCTTTACCTACCTTCACTTGAAATACATCATTTTTACCATCGGCGTT
Organism: Chitinophagaceae bacterium; assembly: GCA_017989935.1. Classification (GTDB taxonomy): domain Bacteria; phylum Bacteroidota; class Bacteroidia; order Chitinophagales; family Chitinophagaceae; genus OLB11. The sequence continues at coordinate 14,909 of JAGNOY010000017.1, read as the reverse complement.
TGGTGAAAAGGCATTCGGAATGAATACTTTTTTATCAACAGCAGTTAAACCAGGTATAGGCGGAGGTGGAGGTGGAGGTGGTGGAGGCGGTACATACACAAATTCTGCTTTGATTGTTTCTGCATCTTTATAAGTGAATGAAGATACAGGATCAAGTAAGTTCGGTGTGATGGTCGTGGTTGTATTATTCTTTTGCCAATTTACAAATACATGATCAGTATTTGGAACAGCATCAATTGTATAACTAAATCTACGATCTAGTTTTATGGTTGTTGGATAAGAGGCTATGGTAAATCCATTTAACTTTATCGTACCTGTTCCAACTGGGATTACATCAAACGTGACATCCACCGAATCATAGTTGAAGTATTTAAAAAATGCAATCACGGAATCTTTTTTCTTAAAATTAAATTGAACTGAATCGGTGGTCATATTAGGATTCATCACATTATTGACATCCTGATTTTCCCAATGATCAAAAGCCCAATAAGTATTAGGTGTTGGTGTAGCTTTTAAATTGTACAATGAATCCCCCTTTATTAATTTCGCCCAAACATAAGGTGATCTAGTTGTTCCATCAAGGGCTATTGTGCCACTACCTGTGGGAAATACATTTAACTTCAACATTTGAGGGTCAAGTCCAAAACATGAATCTAATTTACCGCCTACAACCTGACATCTCATGGCAATTTGATTTCGCATATATTGAATATTATTATCCCAATCTGTTACTGTGCCGCCCCATCTGGCTATATGCCTTGGCATTTCAGGGCTAATAATATTCTTAATAGAATCAAAATGATACAAAATTTTGGTACATTCAAAACAACCACTCAACATATCAAGCCATTGCTGCTCATACATTTGCTTAAAATCAGTATTTTGCATCAAATCAGTTAGCATTTGTGTGTGTTTTATTGAGCCGCTTCCTTGAAATAAACTAAATGGATCACAAGGGTCATTGTTATATGAAGTGTTTCCTACACCCGTATAATTTTGCCCAAGATCAAGTATATTATCTTCATCCCACAAAGCATAACGCCATTTTACTTGGTTACTTGCCGTTCCTCTTCCTCTCCACCAATGAGAATTCCAATTCAACCAATCCGTATTGACAAGGTATTGATTGAAAATAAAATATTGAGCAAAACTCTTCACATTTAAACTATCTTTTACTAATTGATAATTCGCTGGAATAGCCATATTGTTAGTATTAATATAGTCGGCAAGATTGTTCCAATTATTCACCCAACTAGCAGGTGTTCCTCCAACATAACCACCCCAATATCTTAGGTTTTCAACTTTGCTTTCCTTTTTACCATAGTAATACTCGAAATAATCTTTATCTACACGTTCTCTAATTTCATAAACACCCCAATAAACACCATTCACAAAAATAATGGTAGGTGTATATCTGCGGTGATCCATGTCAAGTTCATATCTTTCAGCTAGGGTATGTGCAAAAGCATCTCGCATATGACACGAAGGCCCTCCATTGGCAGGATAATTATCCGAAGCGCCGGCTTTCAGTATCACCATGGCAAATGTATCTCTTAAGCTAGTACTAAAATATTTGTGTTCCATATTGGCTTGATACCCCGAACGATCATCTGCATAAACTTTAAAGCCTTTTTGTGGATAAGCCCATGAATCATGCCCATGTCTCTGAGCCTTTCCTTCAAATTCCTCAATGAAATTATAATTCTTATCGAAATACTCATAAGAGCAATAAATAGGAACTGAATTCCAACCAAATAATGTAGTAAAATCGCCACTCACAGAAATAATATTCATGGTGGTACTTTCATTGATAAAATATGAATTTGTTTCAGTAAAACTAGGGGCAATTTGTGGGTTTGAACTAAATGCTTTAGCCCTGATGACAGAATCTACCGGCCCTGCCAATAAAGGTAATAAAATAGGTGTTGTATAAATTGGCGAAGTAACTGTCGGTGTAGAACCATCAGTTGTAAACCGAATAGTTACATTCGGATCTGGTGAACTAATTGTAATACTTTGCGCTGTTGAATAAAAACCAGGTGCCACATTAAAAATTGGCTTCGTGGCATAGGCAGTATACGGTGTAGAACCGCCGTTTGTAGCATTTGGTGTCGGCGTTTGAAAAAGACTCCAACTATTACTACCATCCGTAGTTCTGCCCCTAGAATGAGATCTTTGCGTCAAATTAAGATGCACAGAATCAACTAATACCCCGGCTGCATCACTCAATAAAAACCACTCACCCTTAGTTTGTGTTAATTTAAAATCAGGATGCAATTGAGTGCCATTTACTACACCTCTGTCTGAACAAAATACCATCTTACGAGCACCTGCATTGATGACTGGATTAGTTGGAATTTGCCATTTTAATGGGTTCGCTGGGTCATCACTTAAATAATATCCTGTGATGTCTACTGTTCCTCCACCTGCATTATACAACTCTACCCAATCTTCATATTGGTTGAAGGCGTCTAAAATAGTGTTAATATTAGAACAAGAATATTCATTGATCAATACCTGCCCACTCATGGACATTCGAGCAATCAACAAAAAAACGAATAGCAAAATTTGCTTCATAATAAAGTTTTTAATTCAAAATAAATTAGTCAGACGTATGAATAAAATTGTAGGTTAGGGCTTAGCCTTTGCAATTTAAACATTTGTCTATATTTTTCAAATAAGTTTGCGGTGAATTGCTAATATTGTAAAATAAATTAATATTATGAAATTGTTACTAAAATTAATATTTGCGTTTTTTTGCCTATTTAGTGGGTTACATTCTTTTGGACAATTGACTTCAACCAATTTGCCAATCGTCATAATCACAACCCCTGCAGCCATTACTACGACTCAATCTCAGGGCAGTGTATCAATCATAGATAATATTTCAGGCACCAATACGCCTTCAGATCCCGCAAAATTTGTTGGCATGATTGGCATCAATATTAGAGGAAATGCCACCTCCCCAAAACCTTCCTATTCTATAGAAACTTGGAGTGCACCAACGATTTCATTAGATACTTCCCTCCTAGGAATGCCTAGCGAAAACGACTGGGTACTTTTATCTTCCTATGAAGATCGCTCTTTAATGAGAAGTACCCTAGCCTTTAAAACACATGATCAAATGGGCAGATATTCACCAAGAATGAAATACTGCGAAGTGATTGTCAACAGCCAATACCAAGGAATTTATACTTTTGGCGAAAAAATAAAAAGAGACTCTCTTCGATTAGATATTGCCAAATTGACTAATATCGACAATGCCGGTGAAAACCTCACTGGTGGCTATATTTGGCGTATTGACGGAAATGGCGCTGGTTGGACTAGTGCTTTTTTACCTCCATTTGCCTCTACCCAAACTATCAACTTCGAATACGATTATCCAAGTGCCACAGATATTATTCCCGCCCAAGAAGCCTATATCAAATCTTATATAGACAGTTTTGAAGCAGCTATGAATGCAAGTAATTTTCAAGATACTGCTTTAGGATGGCGCCGATTTGGTGCCGTAAACTCCTTCATCGATTTTATGATTATGCAAGAAGTAAGTAAAAACAATGAGGCTTATCGAAAAAATACTTTCTTCTTTAAAGATAAAAGCACAAAAATGAGACCCGGTCCCTTGTGGAATTTTGAACTAGCGTGGAAAAATACGAGCGATTGCAATAGTGCCGTTGACACTGGTTGGTGTTATAATTACGGCGGCGTTTGCGGAACATCTAGCAAACTACCCACATTTTGGTGGAACAAATTAAGCACGGATGCCCAATTTATGGAGGATTTAAAATGCAGATACTCTCAATTCAGAAAACCTGGTGGTGCCTTAGATACTGCAACCTTGTTTCATGCCATGGATTCTATTAATAATTACCTAAATCTAACCGGAGCCGTAAATCGAAATTTTACTCAATACCCAATTTGGGGCGTACCCTTAGTGAATGAGCCTTTACCTATGGCTGCCACCTATGTCGAAGAAATTGATAACATGAAGAAATTCATTAAAACACGTTTAGCTTGGCTCGATACCAAATGGATTACCACCTCGCCTTTATGTCCTTCTCCAGTTTCTGTTAAAAACATCAGCAAAAAAACTACCCTAAGCCTCTATCCAAACCCATCAAGCAAAACCATTCAAGTGGTGCTGCAACAAACACAAGCTAATGAATTCTTCAAAGCAGAATTATTCAATATCCAAGGTAGTAAAGTAATAACCCAAACTGGCAAAGGCGATCGCTTCATTATGAATATACAATCTTTGCCTCAAGGAATTTATGTACTTCATGTCCGAACAAAACAGGGCATGTCTAGTACCAAGTTGATCAAAGAATAAATATGCTATTTCACAAAAACTTGCAGGTTGCTGGTAGCCTTGATCGAAAAATGCTTGTGGATGTTTGCTATGAAGAAAATCAAATTCATAAACCAGTCATCATCTATGTGCATGGCTTCAATGGATTTAAAGATTGGGGCAATTTTGACCTTATTGCCTCAGAATTTGTAAAAGCAGGATTTGTTTTTGTGAAATTTAATTTATCACACAATGGTACAAGCATTGATGCTCCTGAAGATTTTACCGATTTAGACGCCTACAAACAAAATACTTACTCAAAAGAATTATTCGATACAAACCAAATCATTCAGTGGCTATACAATCCAACAAACAGTTTTTCCGCTGAGCTAGATTTACAAAAAATTGTTTTGCTTGGACATAGCCGAGGCGGAGGCATAGTGCTGGTGCAAACTGCCGAAGACCCTCGCATTAAAGCTTGCATTACCTGGGCTTCAGTGGCCAATTACAATGCACCTTGGAAAAATTTTTCACTCGAAAAACTTCAAACATGGAAAGTACAAGGATATTTTAATTACGAAAATAAACGGACCAATCAACTCATGCCAATTGGTTATGAACTTTATACAGACTATTTAGAAAATCAAGAAAGATTTAATCTTAAAAAAGCAGTACAAAAAATCCATGTTCCTCTATTAATTTGTCATGGCACTCAGGATCCAGCCGTGTCACATACCCAGGCTGTTCAATTGCATCAATGGCAACCAAATTCAACTTTATTTCTTCTTGAAAGCGATCATGTATTTGGCAGAAAACATCCTTGGAATGAACATTATTTACCTCAAGCCACTCAAAGCATCATTCAAGAAAGTATCAGATTTTTAAACAATCATTTAAAAGCTGAGTAAAATTATTTTTTGGGCGGCAGACACGCTTTTCGTTCCAACTCCGCTCCCGTCTCGTTTTTAAGAACGAGACGGGATGCGGGGTTTCCACTACAATCGTTGCCGCAGTATCTGCTAAAATTTTATTGCGCCTTCTGATGTTGAATTTATAACGAAGTGAAATATGTAATATACCAATTGCATTAGCCTAAACATCTTTCTGTTCGGCATAAACCACTGTAAGATTTGGTCTGCGACACAAATCACATTGGTATTACTAAAACTGTAATCCCATTTTTATTACAAATCGCGAAGCCACATTTCTATATATTTCAGCACTTGGCTGATAATTTGGCCAACTCATAGACGTATATCGATATTTCGATTCTTTGAAACTAATTCCCATGGCCAAATTATAAAATAATTGTCCAGCAATATGCGTCTTGATTCCAACACCCAAATCATAGTACAAACCCGTCTTAAATCTATAGGCCTGATCACCATTACTCCAAGTTTCAGGATAACGTTGCTGATAATTAAACATACGATTGATCCCTAAATCACCATATCCATAGGCAGCTAATCTGCGTTGAAAAAAATTATATCTGACATCTACAAACATGGGTATCGAAGGACTAAAATAAGGATCTATTCCAGCACCAACACCTGTAAAAAATCTTTTATACCGCACCCCTAAAATCATTTGAAAAATTGGATGTGCATTGATCTCATTTCCTAAGAGTCCGATAGATTGAATGCTCGAAAATTTGATTTTAGCTGAACTATAAATTGTATCTCTTTTACTAGCTTGTAAGGTAGAAAAAGAAATCAGGCAACAGAAAATGATGAGGTACTTTTTCATAGACATTCCTATTTTGATAGTTTACTTAACAACTTAATATTGTTTACATCCGAATAATCATACTGATAAATTCCATCAGCAGCAGTAACTATGGCTCGGTTTTGATATGTAATCACATCGTAAGTAGTTGCCATCGGAATCTTGGTGATTAATTTAGCATCCATGATATCTGACACATCATACACACGCAACCCATCAGCCCCATCGCATATAAAACAAATATGTCCATCCTTGCTTAACCCATGTGGATTGGTCATTTTATAAGTGGCCTTCAACACTGGAGTCGTAATTTGTTGAATGTCTACAATATTTAATTCATTGGTAAAACCTTGACAAGTTGTGCCGCTTCTTAAAGTGATATAAGCATACTTATCATCGGCAACAACCGGATCGCAAAGCGTGGCATGACGAAAGGTACTTAATTGAACAGGCGAACTTGGATTGGCTATGGAATAAATAAACATCCCACTCATAGAACCAATAAATAATTTATCTTTCAATTGATAAATTGTTTCAATATTCCACCCTAAAGAAACGCTGGTGATAAACTGAGGTGATTGAGCATTGCTTACATCAAATACCCTTAAAGTAGATTGACTGACTGTATACAAATATTGATTATTGTACAAGGTGAATCGCGCCATAGAACCGCTTAATCCATTAGTTGGCCCACTACTTCCTGAATTGGTGGTGCCTGGTGAAAACCCGTTGAATGTATTATCAAAAAAGGTTTGATAAGTTTGATAACTCGCTACCGTCATGGTTGTATCTTTAGTAATCCATGAAGTAATAATGACTGAAGAATCAATCGTATATCCATTTATAAATCTTCTTTCTGGAAAAACATTCGGAGTGAATTTAATCAAATCAACATTCGATGGATCTGTGATGTCAATCGATAAAAGATCGGTATAACAATCAGCTAATAGGGTATTTCCTTTCACTGTTATATCCTCTATCCCCGGAATAGCAATAAAAGATTCGTTGATAGGTGCGCTTGGATTGCTATTATTAATCACATGAATCCCTTTCGACGCTTCACTCATGTAGATATACTTTCCAATGATAAATATTTTGCCTGAATTTGTGATTGGCTTAGGCGCTGAACTTTGAATTTGATCATAGACTGCTGATTTGAGAGCATACTCAGGTCGAGTAATCGTATAAGTACGTGTGGTTTTATCTTTGACACAGGCCGTCATACCAATACACAAAATAAGTACTAATGCCCAAAGGCTTTGTTGAATCTTAAACATATTTGAGGATTTGTGAACTAGACGGAGGAAAGATGAAAAGCATTGGAAGAAATATTAAAAACCTAAAACTACTCTATTTTATTTCCATCATCACACAAGTAAGTTTTAAAAGATTATTTATTTGAAACGAAATCTCGGGTGAGGGATTGTCGCGGAAATCCCATCTCGTTCTTCAAAACGAGATGGATTGGAGCAAAAGCCCGACCCTTTCAATTTTTCTAGCCCCATTCGGTGAATACAATTTTTCGAAAAATTGAAAGGGGCACCCCCAAAAAAATCATGATCTATTTTTCATCATCCAAAAAGTATGAAGAGCTACACTACAAGTGATAAGTGCGATGCCAAGAAAAAAGCCTAGGCCCAATTCTTTATTCTCATGAAAAATTAAAATGGCCAAGATGATGCCATATACGGGCTCAAGATTTACCATTAAGACTGTAGTAAATGAGGATAGCTTTTTTAAAGCACTTAAGGCGAGCGATTGTCCCCACACCGTGCAACACAAACTGAGTATGAAAAGCCATAGCCAATCCATTTGTGTTGGCTTAAAACTGACTTGAGGAAAATAATGAATATAAAAAGGAAGTAAAAGACTTAAAAATAAAAAACCCGACCCAATTTCGGTAAAGGCGACTAATCGTGCAGGATAGTTATTGACAATTTTTTTATTCATAAGAGTAAAAACTGCACTGAGACAGGCTGCGATGACGCCTAATAAGATTCCAAAACCATAATCTACATCGAAATGATAAATGCAATACATCCCAATTAAGGCCATCACACCCACGATAAGCTCTTTGATATTGAATTTGGTTTGTAGAATAATAGGTTCGAGCAAGGCGGTAAAAATACCGGCTGTAGCCAAGCAAGTAAGCGCAATTGAAGCATTGGCATATTTAATAGCCCCGTAAAAAGCCACCCAATGTATGGCTATAATTGAACCAATGCCCATTAATTTGAATAATTCGTTGTGAGGAATAGGCTTAAATTCTTTGCGAAAAAATAGAATTACGCTAAAAATCAAGGCCGTAATCAGGGTTCGGTACCAAACTAAAGGAAATTCTGATAATTGAATGGCCCGACCCAGAACACCTGTAAAGCCCCATAAGAAGACCGCCAAATGCATTTTTAATAGTGCGTTTTTCATAATTTTGCACAAAATAGTAGAAAAAGGCAGTAGAATTCTTTTTTTTAATCAAAATATAATTACCTTCGCACTCCTTAAAAAAATTGTTGACATGCCAAAGATGAAGACCCACTCCCGCGCGAAAAAAACGTTTAAAATCACTGGTGGTGGTGAAGTAAGACGATTTAAAGCTTTTAAAAGTCACCTTTTATCAAAAAAAGCGACTAAACGTAAACGTCATTTACGTGGAAGCACTTCTGTAAACTCTGCAAACCAGAAAATGGTGAACAGACTATTATGTATTGGAGGCTAGTAGACAGTATTAAAACTCAAAGATCACTTGGGCTAGTGTGGGTAAAACCGAAAAGCCTTTGACAATATAAAATTATTAAGATATGCCACGTTCAAAAAATGCCGTTGCAAGCAGAGCTAGAAAAAAGAAAATATTAAATCAAGCCAAAGGATACTATGGTAAGCGTAAAAATGTATTTACGGTTGCAAAAAACGTAGTAGAAAAAGGTATGACTTACAAATTTGTAGGTCGTAAATTAAAGAAGCGTGAATATAGAACTTTATGGATCGCTCGTATTAATGCAGCTATTCGTCAAGAAGGTATGAACTACTCTACTTTTATCAACAAATTAGCTAAAGCGAACGTGACCTTGAATCGTAAAGTTCTTGCTGATATGGCGATGAACGAACCAGCTACTTTCAAGAGTATTGTTGCTCACGTAAAATAGTACAACACATTAAACATAGTTGAAAGCGCATCTCAGGATGTGCTTTTTTTGTTTGGTTGAATTTTTGACTAGTTCAAGGTTTGAATCATGAAATAAGAAAACCTACTAGACCTAAACGTTGAATTGCTTATGATTATCCGCTAAGATACCCGATTGTTTTTCCACTTTTGCCATGACGCAAAAGTTGAGCAAAAAGTCTAGGCTGAAGATTCTTGGCATAAAAATAATTTCATCTACGCCACTTTTATCCAAACTCGCACATGAAGATATTCGCCATATAGTAACTTTCGTTTGTGCTCAGACAGCGGATAAAAGTTTGGCTTCGATTTCAATATTTTTAGCTGCCTCGAATCTTAGGCCGCCTCTTCTATGACGATTTTTGCAATATATTGATATTAGCTAGATGATATCTGTGTTTATTTGTTTTATAAGATAGCTTAGCGGATAAACATTGGATTGCTTTATTTTCTAGTTCAGATCAATTGAACTTTAGCACACGTTTATTTCAGTCATACTAAGCCATTGAGGACAAACAATACACCTCATGAGGAGAAAAAACTGGCGCTTGCGTAATTTTTTGGATATCAGCTTCTCTATCGAACAATCCATAAATTACACTGCCTGTGCCACTCAAGGCGCTATAGAGTGCACCTGCTTCGTACAAGGTATTTTTTATTTCCTGCATAAAAGGATAAGCCTTGAAAATTGGTTGCTCGAAATCATTGACTAAATGTTGTTTCCAAGTATCCATAGGCTGTTGAATTATCTGTATAGGCGAATTGCTTGATTGCCCTGGTTGAATATTTGAAAAGGCCCATGCTGTTGATACATGAACTTCGGGTTTTATCAAAATACACTGACAGTCCGATAAATCAAGGTGAATGGGATGTAGAATTTCGCCTCGCCCAAGAGCACTGCAGGGAGTATTCAAAATAAAAAATGGGCAATCACTTCCAAGTTGTAATGCATACTCAATTAAATTTTCTGTCGTTAAATTCAATTCAAATTTTTCATTCAATAGTCTTAACATAAAGGCCCCGTCTGCTGAACCACCTCCAAGTCCTGCACCGGTGGGAATATTTTTAAGTAGATGAATATCCAGACAAGGAAGCTGAGGAAATTCTTTTTTCAATAAATGCCAAGCCTTGAGAATTAGATTATCTGCAGGATTTCCGGGAATTTGTTTTCCATGTAAAGTAAAGCCCATTTGGTCAGCCACTTTACATTCAATCACATCTTTCAAAGGGATTGGATAAAACACTGTCTCTAAATCATGATATCCATCTTCTCTTTTTCGAGTGATGCATAGTCCTAGATTAATTTTTGCATTCGCGAATTGAATCATTAGTTGTAGCTTTTGATGTATTATAAAATGGCAACAGGTTCACGCACATCATGATAAAATAAAAATTGCCAGCCTTCGGTTTTTCCTTGATGTGCAAATTGTTGTCGCAATTCCATACTTCTTTTTCCATCGAAATCATACTTCGCCACATACTTAGTTTTTAATTGCCTCAATTGGGGTACTACGTCACCTCCAAAAAATGCTAGATCATGTCCATCATGAATTTTAAACACGATATGGTAAGGACAATGACCACCCACTGTTTCGTACTCGATAAAATGCCCAATATCGCCTCGTTCCTCTAAAAATACCGTGGATTCTAACTTTCCGAGTTCGCGAAAATCATCAATTATGTAAGAAGGTGCCCCTTTTTCAAGTGCGAAATCAAATTCTTTGCGGCTCACATAGTACTGCGCTTGAGGAAAACTTAAGGATCTTTCGCCAAGTGGGTTAGTACAAAAAATGCCCCCAGCGTGATCTTTATGCAAATGACTTAATAGTACCATATGGATATCTTCGGGTTGAAGACCATGTTTTGCGAGATTGGCATGTATTTGCAATTCGCCATTGGGTAAATTAAATCCAAGTCCTGTATCGAGCAACAAATTATATCCATTTACTTGTACCAAAAATGGCTGAATTTCAACCAACAAAGAACCAGTTGGTCGATGCTGCAATTCATCTTGTTGTAGATCGAATGGCACAAACACTTTATCATGTCCGATGGTAAATACGCCTTCTGAAAGTGGGGTAATTTGGATAGCCATTTGTAAAAGTAAGGTTTAACGTAATACCATTTGCCGGTCGGCATCCAATCTAATTAAAATAAAAATCATGATGGCAAAGGTCAATAAAGAAGTACCTCCATAACTTATCAAAGGAAGTGGAATTCCAATAACAGGTGCAATACCAATGGTCATACCGATATTAATGACTAAATGAAAAAATAAAATCCCCGCAATACAATAGGCATACACTCTTGAAAATTGCGAACGTTGTCTTTCAGCTACAAAAATTATGCGCATCAAGAAGCCCACATAGAGCAGTATTAAAAGTGTACTACCAAAAAAACCAAACTGTTCGCCTATCGTACAAAAAATAAAATCGGTTCGTTGTTCTGGTACCCAATTGAATTGAGTTTGGGTTCCGTTCATATATCCTTTACCCCAAAAACCACCAGAGGCAATGGCTATTTTAGACTGACTTACGTTGTATTCGGTGGCTGTTTGTTTGGCCACAGGCTTACCTTTCCGATATTCTTCAGGCACATCTTGTCCTATCAAGTTATAAACCCTTTCGACTTGATGTTTCTGTAGCACATACTTAAAAGCAACTGGCACCATGACTTGTGAAAATAAAGCGCCAAAAAGCCATATACCTGTAACAATAATTAAAATATCTTTATTTCTTTTTAATCTTTTTCGTTCAGAATAAAGAATCAATAAGGCTAATGAGGTTAGAATTATCAGTAGAATATTTTTAGGAATTAACAAAGTAGCCACAGCCAATGCCATTAAAGAAAAACCTATAATAAGTACTATATTCGGTAAGCCTTCGCGATACATCGCAATAAAAAAAGAAAAGTAGACTAATGCCAATCCGGTTTCATTTTGAAGAATGATAATCATGGCTGGTATGAGTGCAAAACCAGCACAGATGAGTCTATGTCTTAAGGTAGCAAAATTTGTATCTTGAAGTGACAGGAATTTTGCAATTGACAAGGCAGTAAAAAGCTTCATTAATTCTCCGGGCTGAAACGTGAGTGGACCGAGTCTGAGAAATGAATGTGATCCTCTAACCCCTTTACCTAAAGGCGTGAGAGCTAGTAACAGCAATAAAAATACAAACAAGTAACCCAGAAAAGGAATAGAAGTAAAAAATTTACTATCCATAAATAAAATCACAAATCCAACCACCAAGGACACGCCAAGGAAAATGGCCTGCATGGAGTAGTTTTTGCTTTTCATAAAAAAGGCAATATCAGTATCTCTATGCTCAACAGAATATATACATAGTACACCTATGGTAGCTAAGGCAATAAACATGAGTACCATCAGCCAATCTATTCGTTCAATATATGTTGCAGGTTTTATGCTCACATCAATTAATTTAATGTTTTTGTTGTACTTGTTTTTTCTGATAAAATCGTCGAATATAATTTGCCACTAACATTGAATCTTGTTGATGTTTCAAACTATCTTGGTGGGCTTGAATTTTTCGCAGGCTATCTTTATTTCCATGCTTTAAGAAATCTTTTTCACGTGCTTTTTGTTTCTCTAAAGAATCTAACAGATAAATATAATTGGGAATTATTTTTGCTTGTTGCATTTTCTTCAAGAGCCCTGCCCTTTGGGGTGAAATAGTATCTTTTAAATATTGTTCTATCATCAAACTAGCTATTGGACCTGCCCATGTAGCCCCATAGCCAGAATTCTCAATACACACTGCTACAGCAATACGAGGTGTATCACGTGGTGCAAAGGCCACAAACATGGAATGGTTTTGCAACTTTATTATTTTACCATTAATGAATCTTTCGTTTTGAGCTGTACCTGTTTTACCACAAACATCTATACCTGGAATACGTGCAATTTTACCAGTTCCTGCTTCGATTACTCGTTGCATTCCATAAGCCACATAAAAATAGGCTGAATCTGGAATTTTAGCGACAACATGTTTTGATAAATAAGGTGTGAGTTTTGGGTGAATGGAATCGCCGCCAACAGATTTTACAAAATGCGGAATATAGTAATAGCCTTTATTTGCGATAATGCACATGGCATTGGCCATTTGTAATGGCGTCATTAAAACTTCACCTTGTCCCATACCCATGATACTCATGTTACAAGAGTTCCATGTATTATTATACGTTTTATTAAAATAATTAGAATCGGGAATATTGCCTCCCTTTTCATTGGGAATATCAATTCCTATAGGATGCCCTAATCCGAATTCACTCATGTAATGATGCCATTTTTCTAATCCAATATGGGTATTTCCATATTTAGGTGCATCGATGGATAATCGAAAAATATGGCAAAAATAGGAATTGCATGAATTAGCGATAGCCCAAGCTAAATCACGCGCGTGCCCCCCACCTGAGTGGGTGCAACCAATTTTACGACCACACGCATAGTAACCTCCACCGCAAGGGTATCCAAAGGCTGGTGTAATAACTCCTTCGTCTAAGGCAACTAAGGCGGTGATTGGCTTGAAGGTAGATCCTGGAGGATAATTAGCTTGAATAGCCCGATTAAACATAGGGATGGTTGCATCAAAAAACATCTTGCTAATATTTCTTCCTTTGTTAGGCCCTGTTAATAAAGAAGGATCAAAAGATGGTCCACTTGCAAAAGCTAAGATACCTCCAGTTCTGGGATCGATAGCAACAGCTGAACCCAACTTATTGGCGAGCATAGACTCTGTTAGTTTTTGCAATTTAGCATCTACATAAAGTTGTAAAGATTTTCCTGGAACAGGCATAGAATCAAGCGTGCCATTTTTATAGGGCCCTTGAATACGTTGCTTCACATCTCGAAGAAGAAATTGCACGCCTGGATTACCCCGTAGCACATCTTCATAAGTACTTTCTATGCCAGTAATGCCTATGTAATCTCCCTTTTCGTAATCGGCATATTTTTCCTTCTTCAATTGTGCTTCGTTGATTTCATTGATATAGCCCATGATAGGTCCACCGCATTGATACATGAAATTTCTTTCTGAATGTTCAATTAACTCGACTCCTTGAAATTCGTACAAATTCTCTTGCAGCCTAGCCACATTCACGGGCAACAGATTACGGAAAATCGTCAGGCTTTTTACACCTGCACCGTATTTAATCAATTGCTTTTTATAGCTTGTTGCAAACTCTTGTGTAGGGATATTCAATAATTTACATAGAAAGGTGGTATCAAAATCATCTTTGATTTTTCTGGGTTCCACAATTAAATCGTACACAATATTATTATTCATCAACACCACATTATTTCTGTCGTAGATGATGCCACGAGGAGGAAAAATTTTCTTTTGGTAAATGGCTTGTCCTTCGGCGGCTTCTTTAAATCCACCTGAATCAAACACCTGTAAAAACAGGAGTCTAAGTATGATAATTAAAGGGATAGCAATAAAGAAGATGCGAATAAAAATGCTTCTGTTTTGCGAAAAATCAGCCATGCGAAAAGGTAGAGGGGAAAAATTTTCTCAAAGGTAATTTGTAAATTCAATTCAAAGAAAATAGATATTCACATTGTATACAATTTTTAAAAAAATTATCAATTAAAAAAATCTGATGAATTGAATGGTGGATTCCTAAAAAAAAAATTAGATATGAAAATGACACATTCACCTAGCCGCGATAGTAGCGGATAGCTTGTTGTCGAAGTCAAACAACTAAGCAAGTGACTAACAT
>JAGNOY010000236.1 GCA_017989935.1 Chitinophagaceae bacterium | reverse complement strand
GCAGAAAGTGTATAGGGTAATTCCTCGGTAGTTCGCTTTGGAAAGGGTGTTTCCTCACTCAACCATTTCTCAATATTCTTTCTTTTGCGTTGTATGAAGTGGACTGCTACCTTCTTTTTTTCTGATGTTTGCAAATCGGCAAAATCGTAGCTTTCAAAGTCGGGATTAACTAAACCTAATAGCGATTTAAATTCACCATCTTTTCCGCTATGTGGCGTTGCAGTAAGTAAAAGTAAATGTTGTTGATTGTTTTTAGCAATCTTCTCCAACAGTTCATATCGCTGCTGGTTTTGAGTCGCTTTTTTAAAATCGAGATTTTTAGTACAGGTATGTGCCTCATCTACAATCACAAAATCTGGCACATCTTTTAAAAAGGCAGGCATTTTGGCTGAGCCATTTTTTACATAGTCGATGGATACCACTTGGTACGGATAATAGTTGAATACATTCAGTGTATCATCACCTACAATCTTTTTCTCCAAACCAGCGACTGTGCTTGAGCGAATGATTACAGCATCAATATCTAATTTATCTGCCAATTCCTTTTGCCACTGTTCGCATAAATGCGGAGGACATAAAACTGCAAAGGATTTTATAGTACCTCGTTCCAACAGTTCCCGTAAAATCAAGATGGCTTCAATTGTTTTACCAATACCCACATCATCTGCCACTAATAAGCGGGTAACGGATTGTTTCAATGCCATTATTAGCGGAACCAATTGATACGATCTTGGACGAAACGAAAGCTTACCCATACAGCGAAAAGGACCACTTACCTGACGGAAAGAAAGCCTTGCTGCATCGTATAAAAGTTTTGCTGTAAGAAAACTGTCTAAGTCCGATTTATCGGGCAACTCAAACTGGTCATCTTCTAATTTATCAAAGTCTTGCAAAACGGGTTCAAATACTGAAATCATTTCATCATCCGAACCGCCAAGCGGTTTGAGCAATAATATTTCGTTATCAGAAGATGGTTGTACCACACATCTTCTACCCCTGAACTTTACGAGCTTACCTGGTTTTTTTAATTTACTGTCTATCATATTGATTTAGCGTACTTTTCTAAAAATGTCTTGTCTCCTTGCTACAAATGATGAAACGGATTCTGAGGTATCATCCCATACCAACACATCAAAACCAGCCAACTCAATGGTTTTGCGTTTCTTTTCATCATCAGCCTTATTGATGGCTTTTTTATGTATTCCACCATCAACAAAAATCAATGCTTTTTCCTTCTCATACACAAAATCGGGTTGCACATAAAACTGTTCCATATTGTGATTGGTGAAATCAGGTAAACGGTAGCCGTTTTGATACAAGTAATCCAATAGCGTTTTCTCGCCAGGACTGCGATGATGTAAGCCCTTTTTCAGTTCCTCATATTTCTCCTCGTATGTACTCCCAATAGTATCATCAGGATTGGAAACTATTAATAATTCTAAGGCTTTAATGATAGAATGACGGTCAATTTTGGTATGATCCATTTGATTGTAGTAAGACAACAAATCATCATAGCTTGCTTTAGGTCGTTTAGGATATGAGTCTTTTTTTGTATCATAGTCATATCCGCATATTTTATATGCTAGCTTGAATATTTCACGGAGTTTTGCAGGATTACGGGCAATGTCTTTTAACACACCTATACTTCCTTCGGCAGATTCATACAACATGATGTTTTTAAATTCACCAATGCCCATCAATCGGGCATCAATTTCAACAGGTTCAATATTGTATAATTGCTCAATCGCTTTTTCCAAAGCATATTGCATTGTTACAACTCCTTCTTCTGTTAACCCCAATGATTTTATTGGTTGCACATACAATACATCAGATGTATCATAGGTGTATAACATGATGTTTTGAATTGGGTCTTCAGGTTTCGGACTAGCCACTTGCTTTTTAGTTTTGAAAAAACCTGTTTTTGTACCAAGGTCAAAACCGTCATCACGGCCACGCTTCCACTTTTTGTTTAGCAAAATCAGCTTTGCTGCTGGTGCGTAAAACAATTTCATCAGTTCATCGCCATCAACAGTCAGTTTAATTTTTGTGGCATCAATCAAACTATCTGTTGAGTTTAAATAAAGTTCTGTTACATATCCTTCAGAGGTTCGCACTTCTTCCATACAAGAAATGCGCTCAGAGTTTTCAGACTGAGCTTCTTCTAGTTCAAGTAGGTTTTGATGTACCTCAATATTGCTTGCTGTGAATTGTGTTCCGGTAATTGGGTCTTGATTTTTGCCTTTCCCTTCATCTTTACCAAGAAAAGCATAATTGGTTTCTTTCGATATTTTTATTTCCGTCAAATCCAATGAAACATCATTTGGCGTAATACGGTTTACCTTGTATTTACCGCCATTGTGATAAATGAGATTGTTAGGACCAAACTCTTTCAAACCAATAAAACGAGGTCGTGATATAGATTCGTTCCTATCCTTGCCACCCAAGAAAACACGAATTGGTAAACGGGTGAAATTATAGCCTGGAAGGAAACCTTCAGACGCTAGATAACGGAAAGTGTAGAACTCCGATAACGATGAATTTTTGTTTTTATCAGATTGGTTTTCCAACAAGCTCTTTCTGTCCTTAGCCCTCATATAAGAAATGTTGGCAAGTTTTTTTAGCTCTGCATCTTTTATTACAGGGCTTATATGTGTTTCGTGAGCCTCGTTCATTTGACGCAAGGCATCCAAATACATTTTACGCCAACGGAGCAAAGCGTTTTCTAACTTATCGGGAACCGTTCTGATTTGTGTTTCCAACCATGCATCATTAAACCATCGGATGCCTTTAAAATCAATATTGGCAACAACTCTTAAAACTAAATTCTTTATGTCGGTAAAGCTAGAATCAATTACATCCTGATATTTAGCCTTTATGTCGCTTTTCAATTTATATGTACCCCCAGCAATATCAATGAGGTCAATCAATGAAGGTTTAAATTCTTCTGCATTTAAAAAGGATAGTACCGTAGCATTTATATGTGAACGTATCAGTTCTTCATTGGTGAGGTCAATTCTTGGAGCTTGTACAATTCCAGCAACCATTTTTACAGGATTTGCAAAATAATGTTTGTCGTGTGGGGAGACTTTGGATGCATAAGTGAATACCAATGCCGATTGCCCACTACGGCCTGCACGGCCACTACGCTGTGCATAGTTAGCCGGGTTTGGCGGCACGTTACGCATGTGAACAATGTTTAGAGAAGAAATATCAATCCCTAATTCCATTGTAGGCGAACAATACAAAGCACTTAATTCAATTGCTTCATTGAACTTATCTTCTCTTTCAATTTTTTCCTCGTTCTTAATTTGTCCTGTATGCTCGGCAGCAATGTATGATTTTGGAAGTTTAGAGAAATCTTCCTGATACAAGTATTGGAAGTATTCATGTGGTTTTATTTTGATTTCCTTATCCAGTGTAATGTACGATGTTTTGTCTGTGGCAACATTTGTCAAATCGCCTTTTTTCCAAAGCACTTTTGATAGTATTAATTGATATGCTTCTTTTTCGCCTTTTTCAGCTTTGATATTTATCTTCTTCAAATAATGAGCTTCAGTAAGTGCATCCAAAACCTTAGTCATGAAAATATTGTAGTCATTACTGCTTGGTGGTGTAATTTCCTGTTTTCTAAACTCATGTTTTATGAATCGAGCCAAGCGACTTGATGGACCAATACTTTGTATAAATGTTTCTCTTGTGGCTTTATCGGCACCCTGCACGGAAAGAAAGTTTGGGGCATCTAATTTTTCGCCCTTATCAAGTGACCAAAGTTTTTCTTTATTTAAGTGTTGATTTAATTCACTTTCAATACGTAACCTGTTTTCATATCGCAGCATATCGTAATCAACTGCATACATATTCCTGAAGTAGTTTAATACTTGCAGAATAAATTCTTTCCTTTTTTCAACTGACCAGTCTTTTAATAAATCAATCGTGTTCCAAAGTGTTTCATCGGCAACATCTTTATCTAAATTCTTGTATGTTATTTCTAAAAGCGCAGTTTGCTCGAGGTTGGGCAGAATATAACGCCAACCTCTTTTTAAATCCTGAATTATGCGATAGGAAATGTAATTTCTTAATGCCTCCAGATTATCTTCATTTGGCCTGTTTGGATTTGGAGCAGGGTTAATAGCATAATCTTTCTCAGGAAGGTTTAATGCTTCCTGAACCTTAAATATTAAGTCAGATATTTTTAATGGCTCATCACTCCACTTCAACACTTTTTCAATTGCTGAACGTAGATGTACCACTTGTATGAAATCGTTGAAATGACCAGCTTGCAGGGAAGCATCTTGCCTATTATCGGTAAAGCTCATTAGCTTTTGTTCTTTCAGATTTTCATTTCCATACTTCCTATAAAG
>JAGNOY010000235.1 GCA_017989935.1 Chitinophagaceae bacterium | reverse complement strand
CGGTCAAGGTGGACGGGATCAAGGATGACTACCTTGTATCCACGCCGTTGTAAATCTGCGGCGGCTTTTTCGCTGAGTGCGCCACTGGGGTCGGTGGCCACTATTGAGCAATTATTGAGACTGAGAAGATTGGGCAATATAAAACTTGAGGTTTTCCCCGCACCTGTGGTTGCTACAATCGCAATATTCCTAAAACTATCGTCAGGACTTAACTTTCCTCTTGCACCGTCCATGACTAAGCCGTTATGCTTGGATGATAACAACGCTCCAACTTCACTATCCGTTAGGAATCGTCCAGCATTCTCTTTGCGGCGATTGTGCTGCATGAGATAGGTACGCACTGCGTTAAACATGAGTAAGTAACGGAAAAAATTCATGTTGGCACTTCAGGGAAAGAAGGCGATGACGATAGCAGGAATGATAACAAAAATAAAAAAAACTAATAATAAGATGGTAATAAACAGCATGATATGTTTTATATATGAAGTGTATAATTTATAGTTGTATATGCAATTAGTTCAATAAAATACTTCACAGCTTGGTGCGGCTGCATCTGATAATTTTCTATTTTCAGTGCGGCTAATCACCGTTGGTAAAACACCATTAACAACTATTTCATTGTTTCGCTCAACTTCGATGTCAGCAGTAGTATCTAATGGCGTACATTCGATCAACCATGTCAAACCTGACGATTGATTAACAGTCATACCTCTATAGCGACGAATAATATCACCAACCCTCATTCCATATTTTTTTGCTGGGGAATTGGGGCGAAAACCCGTTACATAAACACCAGCCACACCATTGACGTAACAATCGGACGTATAAACGCCTATGTATGCTTTTTCTGTACTACTTTGTTGGTGGATGTCATAGGTATCGGGCTCAACGCGACTCAATGGATCGCCATCACTTGTGTAGCGTTTCAATTCGGATCGATGAGGTGTAGGACAGAAATCATCAGCAAAAGTGAAGCTACTGAACCAAAAAAGTATCAGTAGCTTGGTGATGTTTAAGAAGTCCCAATAAGACGTTATCATTTAAGCAAACTCAGGGAAGAAAGCTAATGCCTTATTGCTGGTGTGAGCTGCGGCCACAACCCGCATATTAGGATTGCCGCGAGGATTTCTGGCTGCGTTAAACTCTCTTGCTCCTAATATTTTGTATTGATTTGCGTCATAACCGCTGTTATAAATCAAGTTTTTCTCTTTAGTCGTCCCGTCCCACAGAGCTTGATAGGAAGATGTTTCAGGCACAGGAATTGTGCCATATTCATCCCATGCAGCTCGCATAAGCGACAATTCACCTGCGTTATATTGCATATCTTGGCTACCTTTGCCGTTGCGTTCAACATATGGTCTGCCATCCTTGATACCAAACGTTGTACCGCAACCATCAAAATTATCATTAATTTTGCCTTTTGCGGGTTCAGCTTCATTGTAACGATAAGCCAATTCTTGCTGTGCCATGAGCAGATTAGTGAATTCAAACTCGCGTTGTTTGAACTCCAGACTTTTGAGGAAGTCATTTTCTTGTTGGCGCAACATACGTTTATGTGACATAAAATCGTTTAATGCCCCAAATAATGAAGCCACGATGATATAACCACCAATAGTCATATCGGCATTACTTTGGCGTGGGAGGACTACAATAACGGTAGCTGCAAGGCCACCAAGAATCAGTTGACGACGATTCATGTTGTTCATAACTCTCTCCAATGCAAGAATTTAGCTTGTGTTGTTGGAGAGGAGCGATGGTTTTTCCACCATCACTCCACCACCAAGATCAAGAATCAATCCGAATGAGCTGTGTTTGGCTTAACAAGCCATTTCGCACCTGCCCAATAAGGATTGTCGCCGCCGCGCACATCACCGACAAAATCACGGAAATGGCTCATTTCTTGACGCGAAATATCAAATCGCGGAGAGCGAGGAGCTTGAGCGCGTGGTGGATTGTAGGAAGGTTGATAAGGACGATATTGTGGTTGGTACTGGAACGTTGCACCACCACCATATTGGTTGCCGTATTGGTACGCATTGGCCGAACCTGCCACGACAGTGCAAACTGCCAAGCCAATCAAGGCTTTTAAGGTTTTCATGATTTCACCTACTGGGGTTGTTGTTGCGGAGTACCAACTTGCTGGGTAATTGCTAGTTGGCAAGGCTATACTATACGCGACTCTATAATGTCGCAAGCATATGCGGCACTATAGAGTCGCTAAATGTGTAACGAAAAGTTAATACTTAGAAGTTAGTACTTATTAACTAACGATTATCTATTAAGGTAGCCGCCAATGGGCTAATGTCTTTCCTTAACAGCTTTTTATCTTGGATTTGTTTGATAACTTTAGCAGTACGTTCGCTTTTACTCGGCAATAACTCTTGAAGTGTGCTTACCTGACCGTGCGTATACCTTTTACGACTAGGACGAAAGTAATCTTTCAGATTTTTAAGCAACCTATTATCAATTGCTAATAAATCGGCCTGATAAATTACGTTCTCCTCTCTGTAGCGTCCATAGACGCGCATAAAAAAATCATAAGAATTTTCACCTTTTTGGTTATAAGGGTCAAACCTTTCTATTTCTCTAAGCCCAATCTTTATTTCCTCTAATTCCTGTTCAAGCACTGTCATTTCTAATCCATACTTGTTTTTCCTTAATTTTTTTATAGAGCCATCAACATTTTCAGATACATTTTGTCCAATCTGCTTATAGGATGCCTCCCCATTAGCTTCCCCATTATCCGCAACGACGTTGGTTATTAATTTCAAAACATCAGCAGATTTTTTTTGAAGAAAGGAAAAAATTTGCGGTTTTGACTTCTGTATTTCTAATACACATAAATTTCTTTCATGTTCAGGCAAGTTGAGTATTGCGGTTATTACTTGTTCATATTTTATAATAAGATCTAAAATGGTTAGATCTTTATCTTCGTCTGAGACATTATCAAGTGCGCCTAATAATAGATTCATTACTTCAATAAAAGTAACATTATTTGTTTTTTCAGAAAAGTCAAGTTTGGCCGCATCGTTAAATTTTTCGCTGCCTTTTATTAAACACTCTCTACTGTCAGACATCACATCTGTAAAATAATAAACAGCATCAAGACCACTGGGATGAGAAGTCTTTGTCTTATCTTGAGTCACCATGATTACTTCTCCTTAGATACATAGTTTTTAGTGGCTTCACTTCCATATGTATAATTACTCTTTCCATAAACCACCATAGCAATACGCATAGCCTCTGATAATGTAACCATTAACTGCGTCTCCTTAATAAACCTTTGCTTTTTCTCAAGATCATCTTTGACTTCTATGTCAAAAGGACTTGGAAAAAACTTATTTGGAAGTATTTCAATACTTAAATGTAAGTTTTCATTCAAGTACACCCCATCAGAAATAGAGTTACTTTGATTACTATCGACATTATTTGGCGACATTCCAATACCTTCACAAATTTTCACCTTAACTTGTTTGTATGGGAATATTTTTGTAATTGCAAGGAATTTCTCATTAAGTCTATCTTCGTATACTTTTATGAAGCTACATTTTTGGCGTTCAGCATTACTTATAATATCAGCTATTTCTTTTAATTGTTCTGTATATATATGTGATAGAGATTGATAATACGCCTCCAATAAACTATAACGAAGCTCTTTTTTTAACCTCGCATTAATGTCATGATACAGATGATAGTTTTGATACCATGACTCTTCCGAGCACTTCATATCAATTGTTAGATCATCATTATCACAGTAGGATTTGATAAAAAATCCTGTAATGCACCACACTTTACCTCCAACTTCTATCGGAAAAAGTACCATCTCAAGTTTATTATTAGAACTTTTTGACTCACCTGACATTAAGTTATACCAATAATGCGTCACTACCAATCTTTGTAAGTCTTTGTTTTCTATTATAGAATTCCAATTTATTTGATTATCAAAAAATTCTATATATTTTGAATTGTTATCAAAATATCCAAAGATTTTTACAAGATTATCTAGCTTGGAAAAACATCTATGAATACCACCATCTTCAAATGGATAGCGAAAATGTGCCACGCCATCAAAAACAAGGTCAGCAACGGATCGAGCATTTGAACCAAACTTCTCTCCTATTATGCTTATAAAATTTTCAATGCTCTCACTCTCGGTTTCATCATTAAGTAATTCCTCCCAAAACCACTCATTCATTTTTTCTGCTACTTTATAGTAAAAACGATCATCATCATTTGTGTTTTTATAGTAAGAATCCATATTTTCTAAATACGCATTTCTGATTGCAGCCTTATCTATATCTGGATTTTTTGAATTATATGTTTTTTTAAGTTCTAAAAAATTTTGTTTAATTTCTTGTTTTTGACTATCATATAA
>JAGNOY010000234.1 GCA_017989935.1 Chitinophagaceae bacterium | reverse complement strand
GATCAATAGAGCGACCATAACTTTCCCCAATGTTACCATCTGCGTTTACTGAGGGTAATCTGCTTGCTTTTGCTTGCTCATACATCAATTTGACCATGCGTTGATTTAATTCTGCTTCAGCAACTTGCAAATTATTATCACGGGCATATTCAATACATTTTTGCAAGGTCCATTTGCTTGAATTAGACAAATTGCTTTTTGTATTTCTATTCTCACTTTTAATTTCTCTTTCTTGTATTACTTTATTTGTTTGAACAGGAACTACTTTTTCAGTCTTCTTTTTCTTATCAACTGCTTTTTCAGTTTTCTTTTTTAGATCTTCCTGCTCTTGCTTTTTTCTGAGCAGTTCATTCCTCTTTGCCTCTTCTGCGGCATCTGCTGCTTTTTTCTCGGCCTCTAATTTCAATTTTGCTTGATTTAATGCTTCAGCTTCTTTGATCTTTTGCAAATTAGCTAAGGAGTCAGCTTTTTTTCTATCTTTTGCATTCCCGTATACCTGAGGAGGAATTACCTTTTTAACACTATCAAATTTAGTTGGCTTGTATTTACTAGGCGTTTGAGCATTGGCGCTAAAACAAGAGAAAAAAAGTAGAGAAAACAGAACAAGGATATTTTTCATATGCTGCAAAAATAAGGTAAAGGGATGATTCTTAAGAGTCCTTTTGAAGAGGTAAATTTAATAAAACTATTTTCCATTATCTTTGATTTTTATCGTTCAATTATGAAAACAGATGTACTTGTGATTGGTTCTGGGATTGCCGGCTTGACTTATGCTTTGAAAGTTGCCATGAAGCGACCGGATTTGAACATCATTGTTTTAACCAAAACCAATGATGACGAAACAAATACTAAATATGCGCAAGGAGGTGTTGCTGCTGTGTTAGACGATAAAAAGGATAGTTTTGACAAACACATTCAAGATACCTTAATTGCAGGGGATGGATTATGCAATGAAAGTATTGTAGAAATCGTGGTAAAAGAAGGCCCGGAAAGAATGCGCGAAATTATTGAATGGGGCACTCAATTTGACAAAGAAGAAGATGGAGATTACAAATTAGGTAAGGAAGGAGGGCATTCTGAAAATCGAATACTTCACCATAAAGATGTCACGGGCAAAGAGATAGAAAGAGCATTATTAAAAAAAGTGTATCAGTGTAGCAATATTCAAATTATAGACTATTGTTTTGTTGTAGATATTATTACACAGCATCATTTAGGCAAACTGGTCACAAAATCTACACAAGATATAGCTTGTTATGGTGTGTATGTATTGAACTTGCAAACCAATCAAACTGAAAAAATAGAATCAAGAATTACTTTGATAGCTACAGGTGGCTGTGGGCAAGTATATCGCACAACCACCAATCCAAAAATTGCTACTGGCGATGGTATGGCCATGGTATATCGAGCCAAAGGACGCATAGAGAATATGGAGTTTATTCAGTTTCATCCAACAGCTTTATTCGAACCTGGCAAGCGTTTCGGACAAGCGTTTTTAATTACAGAAGCAGTACGCGGAGATGGAGGTATTTTAAGAAATAGTCGTGGTGAAGAATTTATGGGAAAATATGACAAAAGATTATCGTTAGCACCAAGAGATATTGTTGCACGAGCCATAGATAGCGAATTGAAAATTCTAGGTGATGAGCATGTATATCTAGATTGTAGGCATATGGATATAGAAAATTTCAAATCTCATTTTCCGAATATTTACGAAAAATGCAAAAGCATTGGCATTGATATCTCAAAAGATATGATTCCTGTTGCGCCTGCAGCACATTATAGCTGTGGTGGAGTAAAAACAAGCGAAACTGGGTTAACCTCAATTCAACGATTATATTGTTGTGGCGAAGCTTCAAGCACTGGTCTTCATGGAGCGAATCGATTGGCTAGTAACTCGCTTTTAGAGGCATTAGTTTTTGCGCATCGTTGTGCTGAAGATACTTTAAATCACATAGATTCCTATGAATTTACAGAAGGAATTCCTGAGTGGGACGCAGAAGGTACAAGCGATCCTAAAGAAATGATATTAATTACTCAAAGTATTAAAGAACTTCAAATGACCATGAGTGATTATGTGGGAATTGTAAGGAGCAACGTGCGTTTGCAAAGAGCCATGAAAAGAATTGATTTGCTGTATGAAGAAACAGAACAATTATATAAAACTACTACACTATCCCCACACCTTTGTGAATTAAGAAACATGATTACTATTGGATACTTGATTGTCAAATGTGCATCCTTCAGAAAAGAAAGTCGCGGATTACATTACACGGTAGATTATCCTGAAAAAAACGAGTTTGTACAAAACATTATTTTGTAGCTATGATTTCTGCACGAAAAATTAATGATTGCCTTAAAGGCAAACTGCTTTCATCAGGCCAAGACATTGAAATTGATAATTTATTAATTGATAGTCGCAAAATCACCTATCCTGAAACTTCAGTTTTTATTGCACTCAAAACAGATCGAAGAAATGCCCATCAATTTATTCCAGAGCTATTTCAACAAGGCGTGCGGGTATTTATTGTAAATGAAGAATTAAATACTTCAACGCTTAAAGATTCATGGGTAATTTGTGTACCTGATACTTTAGTTGCATTACAGCAGTTAGTTACAGAACACAGAATGCAATTTAACTTACCTGTCATTGGTATTACAGGTTCGAATGGTAAAACAATTGTCAAGGAATGGCTTTATCAACTACTCGAACATGATTATGCAGTTGTGAGAAGTCCAAAAAGCTTTAATTCACAAATTGGTGTGCCACTTTCAGTATGGCAAATTGAGCAAAAGCACACAATTGGGATTTTCGAAGCAGGTATTTCTCAAGCTGGTGAGATGGAGAATCTTGAAAAAATTATCAGGCCATCCATCGGTATTTTTACTAATATAGGGGAAACACATAATGAAGGTTTTTTGAATGTAAGACACAAAATAAAAGAGAAACTTAAACTCTTTACTTCTTGCGAAACCCTTTTATATAACAAAGATTATGTTGAGCTTCACGACTGCATACTTGAATTTTCAGCAGAAATTAAACGCGCTAAACAAAAGCAAATTAATCTACTCACTTGGAGTAAAAAATCCCAGGCTGACTTGCAAATCATTGAGCTTGTTAAAAAAAATCAAGCCACACTAATCAAGGCTAACTATTTATCAAAAGAAATCTCTATTCAAATACCATTTATTGACGATGCCTATATTGAAGATAGTATACATTGTTGGTTGACTTTATTGTTATTAAATATTCCGCAATCTGAAATAGAGGAGCGCATGTCGAAGCTTGTGCATATAGCCATGCGTTTAGAATTGCTCAAAGGTATTCATCAATGTACGATCATTAATGATAGTTATAATTCAGATGTAACCTCTTTTAATATTGCCTTAGATTTTCTTATTCAACAAAAGCAACATACTAAAAAAACAGTTATTCTTTCCGACATTTTCCAAAGTGGGAGAGAAAATGAAGTATATGATGAAATTGCGGATTTGCTCAAGCAAAAGAAAATTCAACGCTTTATTGGCATTGGTGAATCAATCAGTAGAAATAAGAATACCTTCAGAGAAAACAGGAAATTAGATTCTATATTTTATAAATCAACGAATGAATTTTTAGAGGCTATTGATACATCTTCATTTATGAATGAAAGTATTTTGATAAAAGGGTCGAGAAAATTTGAATTTGAGAAAATTGCGAAAAGGCTTCAAGAAAAAATTCATCAAACAGTAATGGAAATAGATCTGAATGCTCTGCTTGAAAATTACAAAGTATATCAATCTTTACTTCAGCCAGGTACTAAAATCATGGCCATGGTAAAAGCCTTTTCTTATGGAAGTGGAAGTTTTGAGGTAGCGAATAAACTTCAATTTCAAGGTGCCGATTATTTAGCTGTAGCTTATACGGATGAAGGCGTGGCGCTCAGAAAAAGCGGTATTACCTTGCCGATTTTAGTGATGAATCCAGATATGGGTTCCTTTTCAGAAATAATAGAATGGCATCTTGAACCGGAAATATATAATCAACATACCTTGTTAAAAATGATTGAATCGACTGTCGAAGAATTGGCTTATCCGATTCATCTCAAGCTTGATACTGGCATGCATAGATTAGGTTTTGAAGAGGAAGATCTCGAAGAAGTTTGCCATATCTTGAATTCCAATCCACAACTAAAAGTCGTTTCGGTATTTTCGCATTTGTCAGGTAGTGAGGAAGCGGAATTAGACGAGTTTACCAAACAACAAGCCTTTCGATTTAAAGCAATGACAGCCATGTTAGAAAGTAGATTAGGCTATACTTTTTTAAGACATTTATGCAACTCTACAGGCATTGTGAGGCATCCTGATTTACATTTTGATATGGTAAGATTAGGACTTGGATTATATGGGGTGGATGGCAGTCAACAAATCAAATCGAAATTAAAA
>JAGNOY010000233.1 GCA_017989935.1 Chitinophagaceae bacterium | reverse complement strand
ACAGAGGATGCTCAAGGAAATATTTGGCTTGCGAGCGGGCATGGACTTTTTAAACAACATCTTCAAGGAAATGAGATTGAAGTTTTTTATGATCCTAACACTGATTTTTATAATGAAAATCATAATCTTTTTTTAGATGTAAAAAATTTCGGGGATTCAATATTATGGCTAGGCACTTGGGCTGGTGGCTTGAAGAAATTCAACATGAATACCAAAAGCTTCGAAACATTTTTATTGCAACCTAATAACCCCTATGCAGGAAATAGAAATATTGTCGATAGAATTTCTAGAAAATCAACTACTCAATTATGGATTGCTTCACTAGATAAAGGACTAGCTTATTTTGATATACCGTCCAAGCAGTTTCATTTTTATGCTCATGATCCACTTGATAAAAATTCACCTTGGCCTAAGGAATGCAGACGAATTTATATAGACAAGTATAATTCATTATGGGCAGGTTTTGACGAAGGGTTTTCTATATACCATCCTGCTTTTCAGTATATAGAACAGACCAATATATCGGCACCAAAGTCTAACTTTTTCACAGAGCAAACAATACAAGCTTTATATTTTTTCGACCGCACACAACAAATTTATTATGGCACCGATGTAGGCAATTGTTTGTATGTCTATGACCTTGTGCATAAAAAAATTAAGCAGCTTCCAACAAAAGGTTTGATTACAGAAAGGTCTGGAATCTATTCAGTCTCTTATATAGAGAAATGGACGAACGAAGAGTTGCTTGTGCAAGTGAATGGTTTATTTTATTTATATAAACTTAATGAAGGATATTTTGAACCCTTTATGCTGCCTATCTCAAAAAAGGTGCAACATATAAAAGGAAGAATTTCGACAATGAATCAAGCTAGGGAATGCTGGATACTTGATGAGGGTGTTTATTTTAAATTTAAACTAGGGACAAAACAAATTTTGCAATATTCAGGAGAAACAGGACAGAATTTATTTCCGCTGGGTGCAGGGGCATTTATTCTGAGGGAAATGAATGACAGCCTTTTATGGGCATTCGATCGAGTTAAGGGATTGGTACTTTTACATACAAAATCAAATAAGGTATATACTGATTTTTATCAAAAGAATGCTTATCCAATTAAAGACCCAAAGCAAGTTGTAGTAGACAAGAATGGGCACTTTTGGTTTGCAACTTTTAATGAAGGTTTGTTTGAAATGTGGTTAGATGCAAACAAGAAGTTCAATCAAAAAAGATATACTTCTAATGAAGGCTTGCAGGATTTGTTTCTGAATGATATAAATATTGATCAAGCAGGTTATGTTTGGCTGACTTCTAATAAAGGCATCACTCAATTCGATTCTGAGAAAAAGATGTTCAAAAATTTTAATTCGAAAAATGGCCTGAGTGGTTCTGCAAAATGGATTCCAACAATTCATGCCGGATCTAATGGTGCCATGTATTTTGGTGCAGTGAATTGTTTTCTTTCGATCGCAGATACCTGCAACTATCTTTCTAAAAAGGCTTACCCTGTTGTACTTAAAAGTTTTAATATCTTCAACAAGCCTTGGTGCGATACGTTGAATATTAATCTACAAAAAAGAATTGAACTGCAATGGCATCAGAATTTTATCAGCTTTACATTTGCCTCCTTAAATTTGATTGATGCTAAAAATTGCCAATATGCGTATAAATTGGAAGGAGTGGATAGAGATTGGAATTATTGTGATCATCGGCAATTTGCGAGTTATGCTGCACTGAATCCCGGAGAATATACCTTGTTTATTAAGTCTACCAATGAAGATGGGTATTGGCACGATAAGTCTTTGCAATTGCAGATTTATATTCATCCACCTTTTTGGCAAACATGGTGGTTTTACGGATTGATAGTTTTTTGTGTAGTTGTGGGTTTGGGCGGATTGTTCAAATACAGAATATATAAAGTACATAAAGCTGCACAAGTTAAAAATGACTACAATAAACAAATTGCTGAAATCGAAATGAAAGCTTTGAGGGCACAGATGAATCCACATTTTATTTTCAATAGCCTGAATAGCATCAATAAGTTTATTTTAAAAAATGATAGCTTGGCAGCGAGTAGTTACTTAACCAAATTTGCAAAGTTAATTCGATTGATTTTAGATAATTCATCAAATGAGTTAACCACCTTACAAAGTGAAATTCAGTTAATACAATTGTATGTTGAAATTGAGCGATTGAGGTTCAGTGATGCTTTTAGGATGCATTGGTTTATTGATGAAACTATAGATACAGCTCATGTGTTGATTCCTCCTATGATCATTCAGCCTTATGTTGAAAACGCCATTTGGCATGGACTCTTACCTAAGAAAAAGCATGGAAATTTATTTATTCGGATACACAATCAAAATCAGGGATGTATTAAAATAGAAATAGAAGATGATGGAATAGGAAGAGAATTGGCCAGAAAACAGCAAGGGAAATCAGCTACGCAAGAAAAGTCATATGGAATGAAAATAAGTGGAGATAGAATTAAATTGGCCAATATGCAAAAAGGGCATGCGATGGAAGTGGAGATCATTGATTTGTATAATCAAAATCAACAAGCCACTGGGACTAAAATAGTTATAAATTTGTCGTACTAAAGCACAAGATTCTCATGAAACATTTTAATGCGATTGTAGTAGATGATGAACTCGATGCCCAGGAAGTTTTGTGTTTGATGCTTAAAAAATTTTGTCCATCAGTAGAAGTGATTGCTTGCTGTAATGATGCAGACGAAGCTATTAAAGCCATTCAATTATATAAGCCACAACTAGTTTTTCTTGATATTGAAATGCCCATCAAGAATGGATTTGAAGTGCTGAATGCTTTGCCACAAATAGATTTCGCCATTGTTTTTACAACAGCCTATAATCAATTTGCTATTAAAGCAATTAAGTATGCTGCTTTTGATTATTTGTTGAAGCCAATTGACGCAAATGATTTAATTGAAACTATACACAGATTGTATGCGAGTCAAAAATCTGAAATGAATCAACAAATTCAACTATTGATGCAGCAACTGCAACCGAGCAAGGCGTTGAACAAAATTGCACTTCATACTAAAGAAGGATTGATTTTTATACAAGCATCAGAGATTATTCGATGTGAAGCAGAAAGCAATTATACCAAAATATTTTTAACGAATAAACAAAAGCATACCATTGCTAAAACCTTAAAGCAAGTTGAAATCGTTTTAGCAGATTTTCAGTTTTACAGAATTCATCATTCTCACTTGATTAATTTGACTCATGTTGAGAAATTTGTAAAAACTGAAGGGAATTATGTGATTATGTCTGACGGGCAACAAATTTCAATTGCCAGAAATAAAAAGGAAGAATTTATTGATAAATTTTCTAGTTTGTAAAATACCTTTTAGATGACTATTCCTAAGTCATATGCCATTCTTAGATACTCATTGAAATAGCCAAGTACTCAATAAATTGACCAATGGCTCATTTCTACCAATTTCATTATGCAGCGGATATAGTTTTACAGAAAATAAAGAAAATGAAAAGAATTCTTTTGATTGTATTCGGAATGGGTATGATGAACAATATGTTACGTGCACAAAATGTGGGTATCAACGAACCGTCGCCTGTGGGTTCAAGATTGGTTGTAAAAGGGAGCCAAAACGGATTAGAAAATATACTGCTACTTAAAAATGGATTCAATGATACTGTGTTGAGTATCGGTAATAATATCGAAGGGCATTTTGGAACCGAAACTACACCGGGTGTATTTACCATGCATGGTTCGGGTGAAGCATTGAGATTACAAGGATACAATGCAGCCTTGCATTTTTATGATGACTATATTACAAATAAAGCCTTCATGAGGCTGTCGAATAATAATTTTCAAATTGGCACAACAGCACAAAGTAATATGCCGGTAAATATTGCACCTACAGGCTATACCACCGCAACATTTCAGCCAAATGGCAATGTAGGTATAGGTATTTCTTTTCCAAATCAAAAACTAGATATTAACGGCGCCATTAAAATTGGAAGCACGACCACAAATTCTCCCGGATCTTTGCGTTATGAAAATGGCAAACTAGAACTTGGTAATGGAACTACTTGGTCAGCTATGGAAAATTTACCATCAGGTGCCATAGTTGGTTCAGATAATTATAGTCCAACAAATCCATTACTTGCTGCAGGCTTTACTTTTCATAGCATTCAAGAAACAGGGGTAACACGTTTTGATAAGTTTTCAGGAAGTGCAGGCCAATTAGGTGGAAGTTGGATGAGTACTTATACATTTGGCGATCCAAATAGAATTACACCTTTTAATCATACCTCTTCATATAACGGATTGGCAACTGCAGCAGGTGACGATGTGTATATCACAAGTGGGTTATTTACCTGGATTATGCGATACAATACACTTAAAGATTCTTTTTCGAATGTTTCACTAGCAGGCTTGCCTCAAA
>JAGNOY010000016.1 GCA_017989935.1 Chitinophagaceae bacterium | reverse complement strand
GCTCCTAAGAAAGCAGCAGCAAAAAAAGCAGCTCCTAAGAAAGCAGCAGCAAAAAAAGCAGCTCCTAAAAAGAAATAGTGCTTTCATACTTAACGTAGAAAGTACGTCAAAAAAAACCCTCCGAAATTCGAAGGGTTTTTTTATGCCCAAAAATTATGCAAGCGTTGTCGAATGAAAAATTCACTATGCATATTCGAATTCGCCAAACTCACTTCTAATAATCAATTCTTTTTTACTCGACTCTTCAACATGGCCAATAATTTGAGCGTCGACTTGCAATGTTTTTGCGTAAGAAATAATTGCTTCAGCAGTCTGTAAATCAGTATATAACTCCAGACGAGTACCCATATTAAAAACTTGATACATGTCGCGATAACTAATTTGCGAAGATTCTTGAATTAAGTTGAAAATAAGCGGAGGCGTAAATAAATGATCTTTAATAATACGAACAGGTTCACTAAAATATTTTAAACATTTTGTTTGAGCCCCTCCAGTATTATGCACAATCCCATGTATCTGATCACGGTAATTTTCTACAGCATGTTTAATGATTGGTGCAAAGGTTCGAGTAGGAGATAATAATAGCTTCCCAATAGGTATACCATTAGTGGCAAGATCTGTAAGTTTATGTTTTCCAATATAACATACTTCTGGAGGAAGATTTCCATCATAACTTTCTGGATAATTTATAGCATAACTTTGATCAAGAATATCATGACGAGCACTTGTAAGTCCATTGCACCCAATACCGCTATTGTATTCACTTTCATAGCTGGCTTGTCCATAGGATGCAAAGCCCACAATTACATCACCTGCTTTTGGTTGAATGGTAATTACATCATGCTTTTCAAATCTTGCAAAGGCTGTATAACCTACATCAATTGTTTTGACTAAATCGCCTACGTCAGCGGTTTCGCCCCCCGCCATTTGTATGTCAATACCAAAATTTTTCCATTCACGGAGTAATTCATCACAGCCTTGAATTACGGCACTTAGTACTTCTTTAGGAATTAAATTTTTATTTCGTGCTATCGTGGAAGAAAGAATAAAATGATTCGTAGCTCCAGCACAAATCATGTCATCAATATTCATGACTATGGCATCTTGCGCTATCCCTTTCCATACACTAAGGTCGCCTGTTTCTTTCCAATACAAATAAGCAATGATAGATTTAGTGCCTGCGGTGTCGGCATGCATAATACAACAATGATCATCACTGCCAGTTAAGTTATCAGGCAGTATTTTACAAAATGCATTGGGAAACAAACCCTTGTCTAAATTTTTTATGGCATGATGCACATCTTCCTTTTGTGCTGATACGCCTCTTTTTGAATACAAATCACTCATAAACGCAAAGATGCAAAGAAGAAAATAAAATAGAGACTTCTATATAGAGTTTTCTATAAACGAGTTATGCAAAAAAACGTAGATAGTAGAGATTTGTTAGAAATTGTGCTTCAGAATATATGTTTCCTTTTATTTGTAAAATAGTATGAATGCTTTGTTTTCAATGTTGTTTCGAAGCTGTATTGATATAGAAAATTGGCCTAGAAGACTCCAAGTTTTTCAGAAATTGAACTGACTAGTCATAGAATCACCAGTGTTATTTCAAAAGCGGGCTAGATGATAATATCAAAATTGTTGATGCAATAAATCTTACGCTCTTGAATATTTTGTTATCCTAACTTGCTACTTGGATCGTTTTCTCAGATGAGTTAGATTGAAGTAATTTCCCAAAAGGCATACAGCATCTTTCTGGCAAGCCTTTTTCTTGTAGCAAAGAAATAAAATCTCTCACAAATTCTTCTTCAACAGCCACTAATAGTCCGCCACTTGTTTGTGGGTCTGCCAAAATAAATTTTTGTCTTTCAGTGAGTTCACCCACTTTATGTCCATAACTTTTCCAGTTTCTGGTTGTACCTCCAGGTATAGCTTGTTGTTCTAAATACCTATCGATTTCAGGAATCACAGGCACTTTATCAAATTCGATGATGGCCTGTAGTCCACTTCCTTCACACATTTCACTTAGATGACCCAATAATCCAAAGCCGGTAACATCTGTCATGGCTTTGATATAACTAAGTTGTCCAAACACCTCGCCTAACTGATTGAGCGTAGACATAGACTTAGGGGCAATGTGTGCATGTTCGGGTTGGAGTATACCTTTCTTTTGGGCTGTGGTGAGTATACCTACGCCTAAAGGTTTGGTCAGAAAAAGTTGACAACCTGAAGTGGCTGTAGAATTCTTTTTTAAATTTTCTAAAGACACAAGACCGTTTACTGCCAATCCGAAAACAGGCTCTGGGCAATCGATGCTATGACCGCCAGCTAGTGTAATGCCAGCCTCGGCACAAATGGCACGAGAACCTTCTAATACTTGCTGTGCTACTTCGGGTGAAAGTCTATCAATAGGCCAACCTAGTATGGCAATTGCTAGTATAGGTTTGCCTCCCATTGCATACACATCACTGATGGCATTCGCAGAAGCTATTCGACCAAAGTCATAGGCATCATCTACAATGGGCATAAAAAAATCTGTAGTTGAAATTAAGGCGCTTCCATTGCCAAGGTCATACACTGCAGCATCATCTCGCGTATCATTGCCTACGAGTAAATTGTTATCTTGTCTTTTAGGAATTGAGCTATGTAAGATTTGGTCTAATACAGCTGGAGCGATTTTGCAACCACAACCAGCGCCATGAGAATATTGTGTGAGTTTAATTTGTTCGTTTTGATGTTCCATGCTACAAAGAAAAGCAAGATTGTTGCCATTGACAATAATTAATAAAGTTTGATCTATTTCATTTAGCCAATTAGTATAAAATAGACTAAAAATTTTCAAATTTTATATTCTTCAACACTCCTTTTTCTTCAGTAGTTGCAATATAAATCCCTTTTGGTAGTTCGTTATTATTAACACTTAATCTTGTATTCTTTTCTATAGCAATTTTCTTATATAGCCTACCTTCCATCGAATGAATTCTAAACACAATAGGATTATTTTTTGTTTCAATGATTGTAATAGAAGGCTTATCTCGAAGTGTATATATATTTACTTCAACCTCATCTGATATCTTCACATAATTCTCTATGGGAAATTTATAAAAACATGCCAAATTTAGCTCTCCTTTATTTTGTAAAAAAGGGTAAGATAGTTGAATATGGCTCTTATAACTTAAGCTTGTAGGAATATCCAAGCTTCCTTGTTTTGTAACATACCTTAAGGTAAGGGTGTTTTTATATAACAAGGCAGAAGTAATTTCAAATGCGCCTCCTTCAAGAATAAAAGCATCCTCTATACCTTCACTCACGGAATAATTTTCGATTGAATTTCCGAATTTTAAAATTATATTACCCCTTTGATCATTTCTGGCTAAAATTGGTTGAGGTGTTTCAATTTCTTGTAATTTAAAATTGTATTGGTGTGATAAAACCAATTTAAAAAGTTTATTTGCATGCCTTTCATAACCATCTACTTGATAATGACAAGAATTATATTGAGCAACATTATTCGTGCTAATTAAAATGGCCTTTGGGTTTGAAATTGAAAATAATCTTTGGGCCTCTTGGACTATCAAATGTTTTAAATAATTTTCAGAACCTAAACAACCTAGTTTAAGTTGAAAGACATAAATATTTTCAATATTTGGATAGTCTATTTCCCAAGAAGCAGCAAGCTGGTTCATTTGGCTTTTGTATAAATCTACTGTAGTGCCATTATAGGCGTCTTGTTCACCATGAAACCATATCATGGCTCGTACAGATTTAGACAATCCTGTATATTCTAAACGCAATTTTAATTTCTGGTAAATCGATAAGGGAGAGGTTGGATTTAACGAATCGACTAATTGTTCTTGCAAGGTTGCCCCACCTTTGCAGCCGTTGATAATGCACATGGGGATTTGAAGTGTATCCATTAATTTCTTGGCAAATTGTCCGGCTAATTGACCTATCCCTCCAATAAAAAAGTATCCCGAATCTGGTTCTGCGGTATACCAATACAAGGCGTCTCCTTCATAAATATTTCCTCTTCCAAAAGTTCTGATGAAATCAGATTTGGCATAAGCAGCACTGCCATAGCTTATTTCAGCCTCCCCATTAGATTGTCCAGCAAATACATATACATCACCAGCAACAATAGAGTTATACTCTTTCAATAAAGTGTCTGCTAAAGAACCATTTCTAATCCCCATTAGTTTAAACCCATAATTATGTAATTCTGCAGGTATTGTTTTCTGAAAATTAATCAAAGCCGAATCTGAGAAATAAGTTGCATATAAGGTGTCTGTGCTAAAATATATGCTATCCCTATATGTTTGGATATATAATTTATTAATATTTAAATTAGACTTTATTGAAAAATCCCATTTTACTTGACCTTCATTGGTTAATAAATCTCTTGCAACCACTTGATGATTCATGGGCTCTTGAAAATATACAACTTGTGCAGAAGAGGTTATTGCAAAACATCCAAACAAGAAACTTAGAAGATATAAAGTTTTTTTGCTTTTTAATAGCATCATTGTTTGTTATTTGAAAATTGAATATAAGCTATTTTATAAAATATTCTATTTTGATTAATGATTTAGTCTAGCGTCTTAATCTTTGGTTAGTACATTGGGTTTCATGAATAACTCATAACTTGTTCAAATGCAAATAAGCTACGGAAGCATAATACTATCGCCCTTGAAGGTGTTCTTCACCAACAAGTTGCTAAGATTTTATGCTTATATTGGTTTTGATGCTTTACTAAATACTAGCTCAATAACATAGAGAGCCATAGAGGAACTGCAACACAGAGTTGCACAGAGGGGTTACCTAATATGTAAAGCTCATCTATTGAAAAATAAAGATTGAAATCAAAACAAAATTCAAATACATTCTTTTAGAGATATATTTTTATTTTCAGGCTACGCGGCAACGTGCGAGGGATAGCAATGGAAAGCCCATCTCGTTCTTAAAACGAGATGGCTTGGAATGGATAGCCCGGTGATAGCGGTAAACAAAACTTAGTTTGAGTAACGTTACAACTTCCGCTGTCACGCACCCTAAAAAATATTCAATTAGGAATCAATTTTATCTTGAATCACTTTCGAAAATTCAATCACCGCTAGTGCATTGCTTGTTGAATCTGTTGAATCTAACTCTAAGCTATGTACCGTATCTGCTATACGCGCTGTTTTGCCTTGGGAATATGTTTTGTCGTAGTACACTAAAGTTTGACGAATGAAATCCTTGAGTCGATTTTCATCTATGGCTTGAAGTATCATCTTGGTTTGGAGAGGGCCAAGTCGCTTTGTAATATTGATGACTGATTGTTTTAAAAATGCAGGATCAAGATGTCCGTAATCTTCGAAAAGAAAATCTACTCTTGCTTCTAAAGGCACCTGCATATCAATTACCTGAGCGAGTCGCATTTGTTTGAAAATCGGCAAGGGTATAGCTCTACGACCAATGGTGATACTTTCATTCTCTAACCAAATCCATTTGTTTTTATCCATGTGCGACAATTCATGTGCGACTAAATTTTCAAATTGTTCTTGTGAAGGTTGATTGTCGATGCCCTTAGATCCGAAAGAAGAACCTTGGTGACAAGCCAATCCTTCGAGATCAATCACTTGTTCGCCCAAAGATTTCATCTCGAGCAAGGTGCTGGTTTTTGCAGAACCTGTTTTGCCTCCTAAGACAAGAAATTTATAGTTAGTATCAAATTGAGCAACACAAAATTTTCTATAGGTTTTATAACCACCTTGTAAAGTGGCTACCTTAAATCCATACATCTGCAATGCCCAAGCCATAGCCGCACTGCGCATGCCGCCACGCCAACAGTGTACAAGAATTTTGGTTGTTGGTGGCAGGGATTTTTCTTTCAAGAGGTTTTCAATGTCGCGGATATATTGTGCCCATCGCGCACCGATGAGTTCAAAGCCCAATAAAATTGCAGGTTGACGACCTTGTTGTTTATAGGCTGTTCCAACAAGCACTCTTTCTTCATTGGTAAATAAAGGAATGTTTACGGCATCGAATATTCTTCCTTGTTCAAATTCTGCTGGCGTGCGCACGTCAATTACTAAAGAGTTAGTGGCTTGAGTTAAAAAATCTGATAAAGAAAGCGATGTGATCATGAGGATTTGTTCGGTTAGGCCTAACTAAAATAGGCTATTTCTTGTTGAAGCTGAATGTAAGGGTAATCTTGTTTTAAGCTCAGACAAAGTTGCAAATTGCTTGCTTTAAAATCTTGATGTGCCTGGCTTTGCTTGTCTTTGGGTTTGTGATGCAAGGCTTTATATAATTTTTCACATTGTTCTATTATAGGTTTCGCATCGGAGCTTAAGCAATGCGTTAGAAACTGTTCCCAAATATATTGTGTAGCCTGATAATTTGGATGCACCAAATCGCTATCATAAAATCTATAATCGCGCAATACATCAATCATGATTTCATAAGAAGGAAAGTAATAGATATCTTCAAGCGCATGCACCGTTTCTAGCAGTCGAGCCTTGCTACGATTGTTTTCTATCACCCCATCACGGGTGTGTCTCACAGGACTAATCGTTACAATGCATTGAAGCTTTGGATTGAAATTATTTAAGCGTTTGATACATTGCTGTAGTTCTTGCATCATGAATTCGGCCGTTAGTAAATCTTTTCTGAATCCATGTAAGGGTGTGCGGTGGTTGTTGCTTACATAGCGATTTTCTTCGAGGTGATAATAGGCGAAAGCTGAACCAAGTGTTAGAATCAAGTAATCGGCTTGTTTTAAAAATTCGTGTTGAGTTTGAATGCTGTTATTTATCTTAGCGATGGCTTGTTCGGGATCTCGAAATGAAAAATCTGAATGATGATTCCAGCTATGCCAATATTCGTTGTGAAAAAATAAATCTTGAGGAGCATATTTTTTTGCATCGATGACATCTTGAAGCGCCACACACAAACTCAACGGATTAAACATAATGCCGTGAGAATTGTGTTGGTTGCGGATTTTGGCCCTGCTTAAATAATTGCTCATATGCTCGGTAAAACAAGAACCTGTAAGCAATATTTGATGCTTGTGTTGAATAGGGGTTTGTAAGGATGGTATATGAATAGGTATCAGGAAATTCATCAGCCCAAAGATAGGATAGTGAGGGATAAAATAAAGTGGGGTTTTATTTTGCCCCCAATTTTCCTTGCAGTTAAGTGATGTTGCTAGTCGGGGGCCCTGTTGATTTTTACTTTTGGCCGTATAATAATTTTTCAAACTGAAACTTCTTCATCTAATGGGAAGAACTATATGCAGCTATGATTTTTTTAATATCAGCCAGAAATCGTCAGAAATGATCATTTTTCTACAACTATTTCATGACAATATCATGACAATTCAATTTTATTTTTCAGAAAATGGATAGAATTTTTGCACAGACCGATTGAAAAACCAATACAAAAGATTTTTTTCATCAATGTGTATAAATTTCAATATTCGCTTACTATATTTGCGCACATTCAATTTAACACAAAATTATATTAGACTGATGTTAAGTTATCTACAACGCATGGCTAAGAATCTGAAAGGACACATTTTACTGCTCACATTCATACTTTTAAGTACAATTTCTACTGTTGCTGCACCTGACGGAAAAGCCCTGTTTCAGGCTAATTGCGCTTCGTGTCACAACCCGCTCAAAGACGCGACCGGTCCTGCCCTTGCTGGCGTGGATTCTCGAGTTCCTTCGAAAGAGTGGTTATACAAGTGGGTTAAAAACTCAGCTTCAGTGATTGCTAGTGGCGATAAGTATGCCAATGATTTATTTGTAAAGTGGAATAAGACAGCCATGACGGCATTTCCAAGTTTAAGTAATGAGGAAATCGATGCGATTGTTACCTTTGTAAACACACCGCCTCCTGCTCCTGCAACTCCGCCTCCTGGAACAGAACCAAAAGGAGCTGAAGATAATTCTGTGCTTTATGCTATTATCTCTATTGTATTGCTTTTAGCGGTATATATTCTAACTCAAGTCAATAAAGTTTTAAGTCGCTCTGCAAACGTGAAAGCAGGTGTGCCTTCTCCAAAGGATGTGCCTTTCTTTAGAAATAAAGTGGTAATTGCCTTAGGTGCCATTATAGCTATTGTAGGTTTTGGTGTTTGGTTAACGAAAGGGTCTGAATTAGGCCGTCAGAAAAACTACATGCCTAAGCAGCCTATTTTTTATTCTCATAAAGTTCATGCGGGTATCAATCAAATTAATTGTTTGTATTGTCACGTAGGCGCAGAAAAAAGTAGACACTCTTTGGTGCCTTCTGCAAATGTGTGTATGAATTGCCATAAACAAATTAATGAATATACAGGAGCAGACACACATCCTTTAGTAGATCTAGAAGGGAATAAAGTGGATGGAACTAAAGAAATTCAAAAATTATATCAATATGCTGGGTATGATCCAATTAAAAAGGATTATAAACGTAATGCTAAAGGCGAAATCTTATCTACCCCTATCCCTTGGGTGAAGATTCATAATTTGCCTGACCATGTTTATTTTAATCACTCATTACACGTTGTTTCAGGTAAACTAGCTTGTCAGCGCTGTCATGGTGGTATTCAAGAAATGGACGAGGTATATCAGTTTGCAGATTTAAGTATGGGATGGTGTGTGAATTGCCATCGTACTACAAATGTTCAATTTACAGACAATAATTACTATTCAATTTTCCAAAAATATCATGATGAAATCAAAGCGGGCAAACGCCAAGATGTTAAAGTGAGCGAAATTGGAGGACTGGAGTGTCAACGTTGTCATTATTAATAAAATTAAATTCATTCGACAAATAACTCGAATATCGAACCCCGAAATCATATGAGTAAAAAGCAATATTGGCAGGGATTAGAAGAATTAAATCCGACTCAACAATTCAAGGAAGATCAATCCAAAGAGTTTCGTGAGGAATTGCCATTTGGTGAATTTGATCAGCTTGCGGATGCGAATACTTCTCGTCGCGACTTTTTAAAGTATCTAGGATTTAGTACAGTAGCTGCTACCATCGCCGCAAGTTGTGAAATGCCTGTGCGCAATGCGATTCCTTATGCCATTAAACCAGAAAATGTTACACCAGGTGTGCCTTTGCTTTATGCATCAACCTATGTAGATGGCGGAGAGGCGGTACCAGTATTGGTAAGAACTCGTGAGGGAAGACCCATTAAAATTGAAGGGAATTCGGATAGTAAATTAACACAAGGTTCAACTACAGCGCGTGTACAAGGTTCAGTATTGAATTTGTATGACGCAGCTCGTTTGAAATTTCCAACGATTGAGGGTAAAGAAAATACTTGGGAGGCTGTAGATAAAATGGTGACTGATGGATTAAATAGCTTGGGCGGACAACCTTTATATCTAGTTACTTCAACCATAAATAGCGAATCTACTGCTTCTGCGGTAGCTCAATTTATACAAAAGTATCCTTCTACAAAGCACATCATGTATGATGCTGTTTCATATAGTGGTATGTTAGATGCCAATTTGCGTTCTTTTGGAAAAAGAGCTATTCCTGCCTATCGTTTCGATAATGCAAAAGTTATTGTAAGTATCGGTGCGGATTTCTTAGGAACATGGATTTCTCCGGAAATTTATGCTAAGCAGTATGGTAAAACACGTAAGATAAGTGCGAAGAATCCTACCATGAGTAAGCACTATCAAGTAGAAGGTATGATGAGTTTGACTGGAGGAAGTGCCGATGAAAGATATACTTGCAAACCTTCTCAATATGGGGCTGTTGCAGCTGCTATCTTAGGTGGTTTGAGTGGTACTAGTGCCAATGTGAATGCAAGCTTAAATGCTGCTGTGAAAAAAATTGTGACTGATTTAAATGCAAATAAAGGTGCTGCTTTGGTTGTTTGTGGAAGCAATGATGCCAATGTACAAACCTTGGTGAATGCAATTAATCATGCTATTGGTGCATTTGGTACCACAATTACTTTCAGTCATACTAATTTAAGCAAACAAGGAAACGATTCAGACATGAATGCCTTCGCTGAAGCCATGAAAAATGGTCAAGTAGGGGGTGTGATGTTTTATGATTGTAACCCTGTATATGATAATGTAAACGGAAAAGCCATTGCAGATGGATTATCTAAAGTCCGTTTATCAGTTTCGTTCAACGAACGTAATGATGAAACTACTGCAAAGTGTAAAATTGCAGCACCTTCCCATCATTGGTTAGAAAGTTGGGGTGATGCTTCATCGCATACAGGATATACTTCCTTTATGCAACCTACCATTTCTCCTTTATTTAAAACAAGAGCTTTTCAAGAATCTTTGTTGAAATGGGCAGGAAATCCAATAACTCATTTTGATTTTGTAAAAAATTATTGGATTGGAAAATTAGGAAGTCAAGCTGCTTTCGATGCCACCATCCAAAGTGGAATTATTGAACCAGAAGCAATGTCAATGTCTGGGGAAGCATTCCTTGGTAATGTAGCAGATGCCATGGCTAAAGTTGCTGCTATCAAGTCAAGTGCAGAAGGAAAAGCCGAATTAGTGATTTATGAAAAAGTAGGGATAGGCCGAGGTGGTGCATGGAGTAATAATCCATGGTTGCAGGAAATGCCTGATCCAATTACTAAATGTACTTGGGATAATTATGTGATAATGTCGCCAAATCGTGCCAAAGCGATGGGTGCTGAACTAACTGAATTGAACGAAGTTCAACGAGCTAAAAAAGTATTTTCTATCAAAGCGGGCAATCAGGAAATTAAATTACCTGTATTGGTTGTGCCTGGGGTTCATGATGATGTAGTGGCAGTGGCAGTAGGTTATGGCCGTGAAAAATCAGTTGGCTTGGCTGCTGCAGGAACAGGTGTGAATGTATATCCTATGGTGACTAAAGATGCTGATGGAAATGCAAATTTTTATGCTTATTCGGTTGAACTTGCTAATACAAATGCAACATATGATTTAGCTATTACGCAAACTCATCATAGTTATCAGAACGATCGTCCGATTATTCATGAATTTACTTTAGAGGAATTCCAAAAGAATCCAGCTGAATTATATGAAGAGCGTAAAGCTGAATTCGGACATTATACTTCACCTAATGGTGTAGTTCATCATGGTGGAGAAGAACACGCAGCTTCTGAAGATAAACATGCAGCAGAACATGGTCATGCAGCTGTTGAAGAAAAAACAAAGGCTGAGGCTGATTGGCAAGAGGCTTACAGAGAAAATGGAACCTTGTATCCAAATTTTGAATCTCTTGGGATGAAATGGGGTATGAGTATTGATTTGAATAGTTGTGTAGGATGTGGTTCATGCACAATTGCTTGTCAAGCCGAGAACAATGTTTCTGTAGTTGGTAAGGCACAAGTTTTACTAGTACATGATATGCATTGGATACGTATTGATAGATATTTTGCAGGTGATCCAAGCAAGCCTGATTCTATTCAAACTCTGTTTCAGCCAATGATATGTCAGCATTGTGATAATGCACCTTGCGAAAATGTTTGTCCTGTAAATGCAACAAATCATAGTAGCGAAGGGATGAATCAAATGGCTTACAACCGTTGTATTGGAACACGTTATTGCGCAAATAACTGTCCATATAAAGTTAGAAGATTTAATTGGAGAGATTGGAATGAGGCAGATTGTTTTGAG
The DNA here is from genome assembly GCA_017989935.1 of Chitinophagaceae bacterium. Classification (GTDB taxonomy): domain Bacteria; phylum Bacteroidota; class Bacteroidia; order Chitinophagales; family Chitinophagaceae; genus OLB11. The sequence goes on along the minus strand of JAGNOY010000016.1, from coordinate 4,999 downwards.
GATAATGTGTTTACTGATGGACGTCGTGATGATATGAACAATGACATTACGCGTATGGTATTAAATCCTGATGTGACCGTGCGTAGTCGTGGTGTAATGGAAAAATGTAGTTTCTGTGTACAGCGTCTGCAATCTGCAAAAGCAACAGCTAAGAAGCAAGGTCGTACAATGAAAGATGGAGAAGCAAAAGTGGCTTGCCAACAAGCATGTCCAACTGATGCCATTGTGTTTGGAAATGTGAACGACAAAGAGAGTCAAATCTTTAAATTGAGATATGAAGAGCAGAAAGAGCGTGTATTCCATGTATTGGAAGACATTCACACTTTGCCTAATGTAAATTATTTATCAAAAATTAGAAATGCAAATGAGTTGATGAGCGCCAATCCTGAGGATAAGGGACATGGAGCAGAAGCAGCTCATGCGTAAACATAAAAAATTTCTTTCACCTAGTCATATAGGTGTTAAAAAACAAATGAAGATATGCATTTAAAGTACGAATCGGTTATTAGGGAAGCCTTAGTAGATGGCCAAAAAGATTATCATCAGGTAACTGAAGAAATTTGTGCCCCTATTGAGAATGCGCCTACCCAGCTTTGGAAAGTAGGCTTTTGGATATCACTATCCTTGCTATTGTTTGGCGTGTTTAGTGTAACCTGGGAAGTTTATTGGGGAACTGGTGTATGGAATTTAAACAGAACCATTGGATGGGGTTGGGATATCACCAACTTCGTATGGTGGGTTGGTATTGGTCACGCTGGTACGTTGATTTCTGCGATCTTATTACTATTCAGACAAGGTTGGAGAACCGGGGTGAATCGAGCTGCGGAAGCGATGACGATTTTTGCAGTTATGTGTGCAGGACAATTTCCAATTTGGCACATGGGTCGTGTATGGGATGCCTTTTTTGTGTTACCTTATGGAAATACTCGTGGTCCGCTTTGGCCAAACTTTGTTTCTCCATTATTATGGGACGTGTTTGCGATATCAACTTATTTTACAGTTTCTTTATTATTTTGGTATTCTGGGTTAATTCCTGACTTTGCTACTCTACGTGATCGTGCACAAACTAAGTTTAGAAAACTAGCTTATGGTGTTGCTTCTTTCGGTTGGGCAGGAAGTGCTAAGCACTGGCAACGTCATGAAATGTTATCTTTAGTTTTAGCAGGTTTGAGTACGCCGCTTGTACTTTCAGTGCATACGATTGTATCTTTTGACTTTGCTACTTCTGTGATTCCTGGATGGCATACAACCATCTTTCCTCCTTACTTCGTTGCAGGAGCTGTGTTTTCTGGTTTTGCGATGGTACAAACCTTGTTGATTATCACACGTAAAGTGCTTAAGTTAGAAGATTATATTACCATTGGCCATCTTGAAGCGATGAATAAGGTAATCGTATTAACTGGATCAATTGTAGGTGTAGCTTATTTAACTGAATTGTTTATAGCTTATTATAGTGGCGTATTATGGGAGCAGGAAGCATTTCGTCTTCGTGTATTAGGTCCATATTGGTGGGCTTATTGGGCGATGATGACTTGCAATGTGGTTTCTCCACAATTATTCTGGTTCAAGAAATTACGTCGTAATATTTGGTTTACCTTCTTTATGAGTATTATCGTAAATATCGGGATGTGGTTTGAACGTTTTGTAATTATCATGTCTTTACATCGCGATTATTTACCAAGTAGCTGGAGTTATTACACGCCATCTTGGCCTGAGGTAGGATTTTATCTAGGTTCATTTGGATTATTCTTCACGTGCTATTTCTTATTTGCCAAGTATTTCCCTGTGATAGCCATTGCAGAGATTAAATTTATTTTAAAAACCAGTGGTGAGAATTTCAAACAATCAATGTCAAGTATTGAATCTGAAAATACTGAGCATTTTATTGAAGAACAATCACATCATCACTAAACAAGTATAACCCTTCACTTTTTATATTAAAGGTATGAGTATTAAAAAATTTGCAGTAGCCACTTATAGCGATGAAGCAGTCTTGTTTCCCGCAGTAAAAAAGGTACGTGGTGCCGGGTACAAAATTCATGATGTGTACACTCCATTTGCTGTACACGGTTTAGATGTGGCATTAGGTGAAAAAGAAAGTGATTTACATATCGCAGGATTTATATATGGAATTACAGGAACTTGCACTGCTTTAGGATTTATGGGATGGATATTTACCACAGATTGGCCTCAAAATTTTGGAGGTAAACCACACTTCCCGTTACCCGCTTTTATTCCAATTACATTCGAATTGACGGTATTATTTGCTGCTGTTGGTATGGTTTTGACGTTTTGTTATTTGAATCAAATTATGCCAGGTGTAAAAAAACATATTTTTAATCCAAGACAAACTGATGATAAGTTTGTGATGGTGATTGAAGTAACTGAAACAAATGCTGCAGAAACTGAAGCCTTTTTAAAGTCAACAGGAGCAGATGAGACCAATATTCAAATTGCAGAATCAGAATGGTGGTATGGTAGATTTGACAAAAAAGAAGATTACGAAATACAACAACAACTTGCCTAAGCACATGAAGAAGTTAAATATATCTTTATTATTTCTATTCACAGCTATAGTAATTGTGTCATGCAGTGACTATAGTCGTAAACCGGGTAGGGTTTATGCCCCGGATATGGTCTATTCAAGAGCAGTAGATTATTATAATGGAACTGAGAAAATTGAAAAACAAGGAGGGGCTTACAACAAAATGCCAGCACCAAATACAATAGCTCGCGAACAAGCTTTGCCTGATCATATTAGCGAAATGGATACATTGGCTGCTAATGCACATGTTTGTTCATTAGACTTAATGGAAAAGGATATTGAAGAAGGTAAGAGATTATATTTGATTTATTGCGGTATTTGTCATGGTACACAAATGGACGGCAATGGGCCATTGTATACAAGCGGTAAGTTTGCAGTGATGCCTGCTAACCTTAAAAGTGGTGAAAAGTATTTAGCGATGTCGCAAGGAAGAATTTATCACGCTATCATGTATGGTAAAAATTCGATGGGGTCTTATGCAAGTCAACTTGATACTAAGCAAAGATGGCAAGTAGTTGCTTATGTAAAGAAAATACAAAGTGAAAATGGAGGCCAGCCATTTACTATGGTTAAAGGTGCAGTTGGGAAAGATTCTGTACAAGTAAAGGCAGTTGAAACAAAAAGCGATAAGGCAGTTGCCGATGCTAAAACTAGTACAGACAAACCCACATCAAAATAAAAATTAGAATTAAAAAATAAAGTAGGAGATGTTACAGCAAGAATTTAAAATACCCGCAAAACTTAAAAATACTAGCCTGATTTTATTGGCGATTGGTATTATTACCTTCATCGCAGGGGCCATAGTTTTGCTGATGTCTAAAGATCAAATGGCACAAAATAGATTTTGGGCCGTGATGCTTCAAAATAGTGTATTCTTTTTATTAATCTGTTTAGCGAGTGTATTTATTTTAAGTGCCACCTCACTAGCACAAGGTGCATGGATAGTAGCTTTTCGACGAATTCCAGAGTCCATTGGCAGTATAGTATGGATTATGGCTATCATCGCAGGAACAGTATTACTTTCAATTGTTTGGACTAACAATGACCATATTTATAAATGGGTTAAACCAGGTTATATCGAAGTAAATTCGTTAAATGGCCTAAAGAATTTTTTCTTAAGTAAAGGATTTTTCACCTTTTGGACTATTCTTACTTTAAGTTTATGGGGGTGGTTAGGAGTTAAAATAAGACAATTATCTGTAAAACAAGATACTGAACCTAAAGGATCAACAAAAATATATTGGTTGAATTTTAATTACTCGGCTGGATTTATTTTCGTGTTTGCCTTGACTTTAGCCTCTACAATTCCTTGGTTATGGATTATGAGTTTAGATGCTCATTGGTTTTCTACTATGTTTAGCTGGTATACATTTGCTAGCTCTTTTGTAAGTGGAATGAGCATGATTATGTTATGGTTATTATACACAAAACGCCAAGGTTATTTGCAAATTGTGACTGATGAACATATTCATGATGTAGGTAAATTTATGTTTGCTTTCAGTATCTTTTGGACATACTTATGGTTTTCTCAATTCATGTTAATTTGGTATGCAAATATTCCCGAAGAAACTATTTACTTCAAAATCAGAATGCATGGGCCATATAAATTTTTCTATTGGATTAATTTGATTTTAAATTTCGTTGCTCCAATTTTAATTTTAATGCCAAGACCCAATAAGCGTAATTATTTTGTGGTGGCATTAGTAGCAGTAATCATCTTAATTGGTCATTGGATAGATTTTTACCAAATGGTTATGCCTGCTACAATGGGTGAACATTGGACAATAGGTTGGTTTGAAATTGGAATAGTTTGTGGATTTATAGGGTTGATTTTATTTCTTGTGAGTAACAAATTAACCAAAGCACCTTTGATTCCACAAAATCATCCATTCTTAAAAGAAACAGTCATTCATATAAGTTAATAAAACAAAAGAAAAGATATGTCAGGATTATTATTAATACTTCTTGTTGCACTCATCTTTGTAGTGTTGTATCAAGTGTCGAGATCAAGTGAAATGATTGCTCAGATACAAGGAGAGGAAGCATTTGACAAAAAGCGAAATAAATTACTCGGTTATTCCATGTTGGTGCTTTTTGTAGCTTTTATGGTTGGAATATACGCGTGTCATAAGTATATGATGCCATTAATGATACCAGAATCTGCATCTGATCATGGTAAGGATATCGACCAAATGTTTGAAATTACCTTGTATGTAACTGGGTCTGTATTTCTAGCTACCCAATTTCTTTTGTTTTGGTTTGCTTATAAATATCAAAGAACTGGTCACAAAATTCCATACAATTTTGCGCATAGCACAAAACTAGAATTAGTTTCGACTACAATACCTTCATTAGCTATGGCCGTTTTGGTGGCAATTGGGTTAAAGGCATGGTTTAATATGACTGATCCTGCACCTAAAGGAGCCATGCAAATTGAAATTGTAGGTAAACAAT
>JAGNOY010000232.1 GCA_017989935.1 Chitinophagaceae bacterium | reverse complement strand
CCATCTCTATAGATGTTAAAGCCTTCATTGGGTGATGGACCTAGTGCATCTATTTCCCATGAAAGTTGTATTCTGTCCAGCAGGTCACCTTGGGTAGCTTTTACTTGCAAAGCAAAAGGTGGTAAAAGATATCTACCATAAAAACCAACATTGGAATTAAAGCTAGAATTATCCATATAGCCTATGAACACTTGCCCAACCGCCAGAGCGGATTGATATTTTTGATTTTTGATTTTTGATTTGCTGCCATAGTTAAAAATCGCTACACCTTCATAGGCACCTGTATCTACAGCAATAGTTGGATTACATACATCTTGAGCTGAGATAATGGATGACAGACTTATGCATATGGCTAGAATAAGAAGTTTATATTTGACTTGCATGTTAAATCAATTGTGAAGTGATAATGAAATAATCCAGATAAATTTTTGATAAGCCTCCCATGTTTGAGAAAGGACTATTTTACCCAAACTTCAAAAGGACCAGCGCCAAATAATTCATCTAGATCACCCTCCATTGCCGCTCCGATAAATACCCAAAAAGTATTGGAATTACCGTTTCTTCTTCCTGTAATTTCTACTTCACGCCAAAAATCAGGTAGGTTAACATTGCCTCTAAACTGTGAAGTACCTACTGCATTATGCAACTTAGGAGAAGCTAACATGTTGGTTAAGTTTTCATACCAAGCCACTTTAAAATTGGTACCTGAAACATCCGAGGCAAACCCAGCAAATCCGTAGTCTTGATTAAAATCCCAAGAGTCTATAGCAACGTATCTAAACTTGACTTTAATTTGTGTATAGTTACCAGCAATATTAAATTGCTTCTTAAGTACATTGTTTCTATCTGATACCATCAAAAAAGGATTCAGAAAAACTCCGGATGCACTACCTTCTTCACCACAAGTACATGGATTTGATGCGTTTGAGCTGGTCCAACCTAAAGAACCATTGTTGTCGCCATACTGTTGCCAACCGTCCAAGGTACTAATATCGTCTACATCAACAAGCCTCCAGTCTTTGAAACTACCTTGAGAGGTTGAATAATTGATTCCAGTGTTATTATATAAGTTTAGACTATTAGAACCAACGTGACCATTTACTTCAGCAGCACCAAATATAGTGATGCCACTTGGTGTCGCTTCCAATGTCTCAACATTACTTGCAAAAAGAGAAACTTTACCATACGCCGTTGAGAAAACTCCAGTATCATTATTTCCTATAATGCCATACCCTTTTTTGTTTACACCAGATAAGCCTGGTGCTCCCGCTCCTGCTAGTACTCCTTCTGCTACTCTCAAGTTATCAGCAAGTACCAAACCCGAGCTTGGAAACTGATTGGTTGTCCCTCTTAATGCCAATGCATATGGTGCAGAGGTCAGCTCTAACCTAGGGGACATCTCTGGTGAAGATTCTACTTGTACTCCAAGCTCATACACATCGCTAAATGTCAATCCTAGTGGAGTGATTTTACCTAATATCACGCTATAAATTCCACCATTTAAATCCACATCCGGAATTTCTTCTGTCCATAAAGCACCTGAAGTACTTGGTGGTGAGCCAGCTGGATAAATTCTAAAGGTGAGTTTATATATACCATCATCGAGTGCAACACCATTTGATTTTTTGAGAATACCTTGTATACTCAAGGTTGCCTGAGCTGTTGATTCGAAATGTAGTAAACAAATAGCAATGGCTGTAAGAAATAGGGTACTACCAATTTTGAAAGCTTTTGTAAATTGCTGTTGAATGGATGTCAGTTTCATGATATTGTATTATGTATTAATGTAGTTTCGAAAATTTTTTTAATCACGGAAGACGGGCTTTTTTGGCCTGACTCATGTATTAGTGAGATCAATGAAAATTATATAACCTTATACTATTGAAATATTATTTGGATAGCTCAAAGAACGGTAGGGCAGGGAGGTTTTGGGTAGTAAAAAATGAGCATTTTACAGTAAAATCCTTGCATTTGTTGGGATGAAGTCGGTTATCAGCAGTCAGAGGTCAGTTTTCAGCCGTCAGTGATCAGCTGTCAGTTTTCAGTTTTCAGCTGCCAGCGATCAGTTTTCAGTTTTCAGTTTTGCTGTTTTCAGTTTTAAGTAACTCTTTGAGTTTTCGGCGGGCTGAGAAATCCTGTTAATGTTTATTTCAGATGGGGAGGAAATCAAAACCATACTTAGAGTACTATAGGAACGATCAAAGTATCGCCCTGAGATCTTGCCATAAGCTAAATGTGCCGTTCCGCTGGAACTCCAAGTCATTTTCTCACAAAGCCCATGGATTGAAATCCATGGTTAATACATGATTCGAACCTATGGTTCTATAATGCCGGAGGCGTCGCCTTGACCCAAATATTTTGCCAGGGTATCAATCCTAGTCTGATTTGTAAAGACTGGATTTATCCTACCTTCCAAAGCTTGAATAAATATTGACACCACCTATTGAGCAAGTCAGAGCGACATATAAAGGCTGAAATTATCCTGCCTTCCTAACTCGAAGATATATTAACACCAACTACTGAGCAAGTCAGAGCGACTTGTAAGGGCTGGATTTATCCCGCCTTCTATTATTGGATACGGAATGGAGCAGCCTCTTGAGGAAGACTAATTATCAAATGTCTGCGAAGACGCACAATTTTGCGTCTTCGCTACCATTTCTTTGGTTATTGAAAAAATTGATTGTAAGTTATGAATGATTCTTTTAATTCGTCAATGGTTTTGGATGCCGCCTCCAAATCGCTAGCGTTTGCCAAAGATTCAATTAATTTCATGTGTGGATGTAGCCACTTATGTAGTTCATCATGACTTGCACCTTGCATAGTACAACTTTTGACGAGGCCAGAATTTTTCTCTTTGAGTTGTGCAGCCAAAGTGATAAAGTCCTTTGACTTTTTGGCTATGAATTCGTTTAGAATTTTTTCTGAATCCGAAATGAAGGGTTTCATTTCTTCATTAACTGCCCATTTTTCGCCATCATTTAAATTGATCGTCTGAATATTCGGCTCTTCAACGGCAGCGGTAGGAAGGTTTGCATGCGCTTCATCTTTGTTTTGATTTTTACAATTTAAAGTAAAAACCGCTAATAATAAAAGGAGTAGTGGAGTGATTGTAGATTTCATTTACTTATTTTTTAATAATGCTTAATAATGATTGAATCAGATTGTTGCCTTCGATTTCGATGTCAAAATTAAAATGTGCAATGCGCCATTTAAACATAAGTAATCTGACAGACCCCATAATGATATGAGTGAGGGCCTCAGGAGCAATTGTATTTATGAAAACTTCTTTTTGTTGCCCTTCAATCACAATTGGCATCAAGTGTTTCATTTTTACGGTCATTATTTTAAAGATGGTTTCATTGATCCCTTGACTCTCTTCCATCAATCCATCAGAAAATACAGCTACTACAAAGTAGGGATTTAACTTAAAAAATGAAAATTGATTTTGAAATAAAGTGGTAAAACTTTCTATTGGTGATTCAATGCCCTTGAGCGCTTTGTGATAACGAACATCCATGTTTTGAGCCAAATAATTAAGCATTACTATGATGATTGCTTCTTTACTTGGAAAATGTCTATAAATAGCGCTTTCAGAAAAGTTCATCTCTTTTGCTAAATTCTTGATGGTCAAACCACCAACACCTGAAGCGGTGAGGATTTTTCCGGCAGCTTCAATGATTTCCAATTGTCTACCAGATATATTTTCTATTTGGTTCATAGATTTAATCTTGTGAATCGCTCAACTTTAATTGAAAAAAAGTAATGCCCAGCCAAACAACCGAGGTTGTCATAGCCAAAGCTCCAATCAAAACAAATATAGGTGACATTCCCAAGTAAATTTCTGCCAATATGCCCAGTGGCATCAAAATACCTACCAGGGATAGCCAAGCAATAGCTGCAACATTTTTTATTTTATCTCTGAAGTGTAAAAGTAAATAACCAATAAGAATATTTAAAAAAGCAAATAAATTGCCATGAACGTGAGCTAGCCTGCTTTCAAAATGTTTCCCAAAACTATAGGAATTAATCCACTCTTCTTTTCCAGGCGCAAAGTCTCTTAGATAAATCAACAAGAACCCATAAGCCATAAATAGACCCATTGTTAGAAAGCCTACTGCGATATTATTTTTGCCGTTCATTTTTAAATTTTTAAGTTAGTGAATACTCACTAACAAAGATAATTCATTTTGTCAAACCATTCTAATGATTTAAATCACTCCTTAAAAAATGATTTAAATCAAGTTTCTGAATATCTGTTTTTTAGTGGTATTGAGTTGCCAAAATGGTAGGTTTAAACTTTTCCTTACAGTTTTTTGATACTCGAGTTAAAAATCTCGAGTTAAAAATCTCGAGTTAAAAATCTCGAGTTAAAAATTTTCGTTTTACAAACAAGTAGGGTAGTATGCCCCAAATAATCAAGATTAACATAGCT